>CBDUWJ010000001.1:0-33593 GCA_965370895.1 uncultured Anaerolineae bacterium
ACGCGGGCGATGGCCAGCCGCTGCTTCTCGCCACCGCTGAGCCGGTAGCCCCGCTCACCGACCATGGTGTTATAGCCGTCGGGCAGCTCGGCGATGAAGTCGTGGATGTTTGCCGCCTGGCAGGCTGTTTCCAGTTCGTCCTGGGTGGCGTCGGGGCGGGCATATAGAAGGTTGGCCCGCACGGTATCGTGGAACAGGTAGGTCTCCTGGGTGACCATGCCGATTTGGCCAGCCAGCGACTCCTGGGTCACGGCGCGAAGGTCATCGCCGTCCAGGGTGATACGGCCCTCGGTGGGATCGTATAGACGGGGCAGCAGGTAGGTGATCGTCGTCTTGCCCGCGCCGCTGGGCCCCACCAGGGCCGCGAGTTGCCCTGGCTGGATGTCAAAGGCCAGATGGCGCAGCGCCCATCGCCGGCAAGCGGCGGGCCCGATCACCTTTTCCAGCTCATCGCCGTCCTCGCCTGGATCGCGGCTATCTCTGTCCTGCAGCTCGTCCTCGGTTAGATAGCAGAAGGAGACATCTTCAAACTGCACGTGACCCGCCACAGTGTCCAACTCGAGGGCCCCAGGCCGGTCCTGGATCTCCACAGGCAGGTCCAGGTACTCAAAGACCCGCTCAAAGCTGACCATCGAAGTGGCGAACTGCACCTGGACGTTGGACAGGGCCGAGATGGGCCCGTAGAGCCGGGCCAGGTAGGCGGCAAAGGCCACGATGGTGCCCACGGTGATGGAGCCTCCCAGCACCATATAGCCGCCCGCCCAGTAGATCAGGGCCGTGCCGACGGCGGTGGCAGCGCCCAGGGCCATGAAGAACCAGCGGCCGACCATGGCGCTGCGCACACCAACGTCGCGCACCTGCCGGTTCGACTCGCGGAAGCGATCCACCTCCTGGCGCTGGCGGCCAAAGGTCTTGACCAGCAGGGCGCCATTAATGCCCAGCGTCTCGCTGATGATGCTACTCATGTCAGCATTGTATTCCATCGAGGCGCGGCGAAGGCGGCGCAGCGTGCGGCCCACCCGGCGTGCGGGTAGCAGAAACAGGGGCAGAACCGCCACCGCCAGTAGGGTCAGCCGCCATTCGATGGAGATCATCACCGCCAGCGTCGTGGCCAAGGTGACTATGCTGGTTACGATGCTGGGCAGCATCCCGGTGACGGCATTCTGGGCACCGACGACATCGTTGCTGAAGCGCGAGATGATCTCCCCTGACCTGGTGTGGGTGAAGAAACGCAGGGACATGCGCTGCAGGTGGGTGTACAGTTCCTGCCGCAGGTCAAAGATGATGCCCTCGCCCATCCGCGCGCTAAAGTAGCGCTGAGCCACGCTGACCAGACCGCTGACAATCGGGATGGCGATCATGGCCAGGGCCAGAAGATTCAGGCGCGCGTAATCGCCGTTGGGCAGCGCGTTGTCAATCAGATCGCGAATCAGGAGGGGCGGGATCAATCCCAAGAGGGAGATGATAACAATTGTCACCAGCACCAGGCTCATGGAGCCCCAGTAGGGTCGGGCTCGGGCCAGCACCTGGTGTAGCAACCGCCGATCGACGCGCGGCCGTCCCTGCGACTCGTCATAGCGCAAGTAGCTGCGCCACATTCCTCCATGCATAGTCAAGAACCCTTCGGACGCGGTCGTCCCGCTAGCACGTGGGCATTTCCCATCCGTGTCCTGGTTGTATCACCCCGGCTTCAACTGACCATTCCCATCACTGTCAGACAGGCCATGAAGGAGATCATGTGGGATTGCCTCGGCCAACGCGGGTAGGCCAGGCCATGACCTGTCACGTGGGCTGGGAGCTACCTACTCGAGACTGCCCACAATCTTGTCGACCTGCTTCAGTATCTCGCAGGATTCGAACAATGGTCGTTGTCCTCCCCCTCGTCGCGTTACTTATACTGTACCAGTTCCGAGCCTTCCTTGCGCACTTTCGGTCCAGGTTTGTCCGCCGGGTAGCCCAACGGTGTGAAGGCAATCGGTTCTACACCATCAGGCAGGCACAGCACCTCGCGGGCAGCCGCTGGGTCAAAAGCCGCGATCCAGCAGGTACCCAGCCCCAGGTCGGTGGCGGCCAAGATCAGGTGATCCATGACGATGGCCACGTCCACGTCGACGTAGGGCTTGCCATCCATGCGCACCCAGCCTTGTGCCGGAATCCCACAAGCGCAGATGATCAGCGGCGCTTGAACGAACCACTCCCGGTCGTAGATGCGCCGCAGATCCGCCTCCCGGCCCTCTGTGGGGATGACGAGAAGTTGAAAGGGCTGCCGGTTGGCGGCAGTGGGCGCCAGGCGCGCTGCCTCCAGAACCTTCTCTAGGTTCCCTGCCTCCACCAGGTCGGGCTCGTAGGCCCGGACGCTGTACCGCTTTCTGATCAGTTCCAAGAAGTCCATGATACCCCTCCATGATTTGGTTATCAGCCTTTAGCTATTGGCGTACAGGTCTGGCCTGACCGGTGTTCGCCGGCAACTGCCTGCTTCTACCTTCCGCTGGGTCCTCGTCGCAGAAGGCGCAACGCTGCCTCGGCCAGGATCGCCGCACCGATGGGCAGACACCGTTCGTCGACGTCAAAGCGCGGGCCGTGAGCCTTTCGCTCATCGCCGTCGATACGGCAGCCCAATCGGAACATCGCGCCCGGGGCCAGCCTGGTCAAGACCGCAAAGTCCTCCGCCCCCATCCCTTTTTCCCTGGGCTTGACCTGCTCCGGCCCCAGGAGCTCACCTGCGACCTCCCGTAGCAGATCCACGATCTTTGCGTTGTTGATCACCGGTGGGGAGCCGGTCCGGATCCTGAGTGCATAGCCCCCGCCCAATGCCCGTGCCACCGCCAGCGCCCGCTCGATCTCTGCGTGGAGCAGCGTCTGGACCTCCGGATCCTCGTAGCGGATGGTACCCGCTATCTTGACCTCCTCCGGGATCACGTTGTTTGCCCGCCCACCATGGATGGAGCCCACCGTGATCACTGCCGGGTCGAAGGGATCCAGGCGGCGGGAGACGATGCCGTGCAGGGCCAGGATCACGTGCCCGGCAATGTGGATGGGATCCACACCCTTGTGGGGATATGCCCCGTGTCCGCCCCGGCCCGTTATGGTCGCCCAGAAGCTATCCACTCCGGCGGAGGAAGGCCCGGCATCCAGCGTGATCGTTCCGACAGGGGTGCCGCCGTGCACGTGGAGAGCCAGCACCGCATCCACACCCTCCATGGCGCCATCCTCCACCATCCGTGGCGCGCCGCTAACGCCTTCCTCGTCTGATTTCTCCTCCGATGGCTGGAAGAGAAAACGGATCGTCCCGGGGAACGTCTCCTGCGCCAGTAGCGTCGCCACGCCCAGGGCGATAGCCGTGTGGGCGTCGTGGCCGCAGGCGTGCATCACGCCGGGGACCTGTGAGGCGTAGGGTGCCTCATTGGTCTCCTGGAGGGGGAGGGCGTCCATGTCGGCGCGGATGGCGACAATGGGAGGTCCCTGTCCCCTTTCGCCCACCACTCCGGTGCGGCCCACACCGGTCTGGACCCGATACCCGAGGGATTCCAGCACCTCCGCAACCAGGGCCGCGGTGCGGGTCTCCTCAAAGCCCAGTTCGGGATGCGTGTGAATATCCCGTCGCCAGTGGCTCAGTTGGTCCTGCAACGCATCTGCTCGTTCCAGCATTCTGACTCTCCCAGTTCTAGTTTCCGGTTGAGCAGGCATACCGTCTCACCAGGGATTGGACTTGCTCGCTGTTCCGGGCGAGAAAGGCCCCACTCCACTCATGGGGGGCGTGACAGGCCAGGACGGCCAGGGCGCAGCCGGGCACCTCGGGCGGGAGCAACTCGTGTTCCTCGTGGTAGCGCACAAAGCGTGAGTATACCTCCTCTGGCATGCCGGTGGCTCCCTCACGGCGGATGGTGGCCTGCATGGCCGTGTCCACCACCCCGGGGCGAAAGGCAATGGCCGTGATGGCTGGCTCCTCCTCGGCCAACGCCCAGGTGAACTGGTTCAGGGCGGCCTTGGCAACGCAGTAGGCGGCCCAGCCTGGCAGCACCTTGACCGCCGCCCCGCTGGAAACGTTGATCACACGCCCGCTACGCTGGCGCAGGTAGGGCAGGGCTGCCTGGGCGAGCATGAACGGGCCGTGCACGTTGATCGCCCAGCTCACCTTCCACGCGTCTGCGTCTCCGTCGGCAATCGGCGCGATGGGGGCCAGCACGCCGGCGTTGTTCACCAGGGCATCCACCTGGCCGAACGCCTTGACCGCCTCGGCGACCACCCGCTGGCAATCCGCCGCCTGGCTGATGTCCCCGACCACGGCCAGAGCCCGCCCGCCCGCGGCCTCGATTTCCTGTGCCACTGTCCTAAGGTCATCCTCGGTGCGTGCCGTGAGGACCACATTCGCGTCCATTTGGGCGGCGATCCGTGCCGTGGCTGCTCCCAGCCCGCGGGAGGCACCGGTGATGATTATGGTTTGGCTCGTCATGACATTCCTCCACAGTCAGTATGCGCCCAGATGAGGCGTTGTGCCACAAGCCAGGGGTAGTCACGACAACAGATCGACGTAAAAGGTGACCAGCCTGGCTGACCTATAGCTATGTCGTTGGGACCTGAGCCCCGTTGGTTTCTTCCTGCGACTCGTCCTTTACCCAGGCGAATTTATGCCTGAGCGCCTTGGGATAGTAGCGCTCCAGGACGTCGTAATCGACCTCCTGCCCCCACTCATAGTAGACCCGGGGATCGATGTACGATTTGAGGCTGGTGCCCAGGTTCCACGTGCGCTTCTTGGCAGCAATGGAGGCTTGGGCTTTAATCTTGCCCAGGGCCAGTCGGGCTTTCCCCAACTGCACTTTGGTCCTCTCCACCCGGCGCTCGGCTACCTCGATCCTTTTGCGGTACCGGGCTCTTGTTTTCCCGCGGCTTGCCGGAGAGGCAGCTTTCTTCTTCTCGCGGGCTTCCACGCGCAGTGAGCTCAGGGCATCCCGGTAGGTACTGACTCGTTCGCGATAGGTTTTCACCCGGTCTTCCGCCTTCTGTCGCCGCTCTTTGTACCGCTGGCGGCTGCGGGGCCAGCTAGCGGGGGCTTTTTTGGTGTGGTTGCAGAGTACGGCCGCCTCCAGGTTTGCCAGGTTGGCGGTCTGCCACTTTTTGTGTTCGGGATCGCTGGCCTGGATTACCGATGCCTTCAGTCTATCTCGCGCGGCGATGGTGGCGTGATGAGTGCGGAACACCTTGGCCGTCAGCCCGGGTAGGACGTCCGACAGGTAAGCGTTGACGTCGCGGCTGCTAATGTCGGGGAAGATCTGGGGCTTGTCGCGCGCGGGACGAGCCCTGCCCCCACTTCCCCGCGTGTTGGAGGAACGGGCAGAAGCGAGCAACTCCTCCAGATTTCCCTGGACGGCGTGGGGCAGGCGCAGTTTCTTGTGCCACAGCACAGAGTCCTTGCCCAGAAACCGGAACTCGGCGATGCCATCGGGACGCAGTGTGACATGCTCCGGACGCAAGGTAGTGGCCCCCACAGTGTCAGCTTCGTCGGGGTCTTTTTCGTCGCCAACTCGCAGGCAGAGTCGATCAATCAGGTAGCAGGCTGTGGCAATCTTTTTCTGCTTGGAGTCGGGATCGCATAGATCGCGCTCGATCTGCGACCGGACCGTGCCTATCTGGGCGTGTAGTTCGTGAGCTCTATCGAACTTACGGGCCTCTCGTTTCTGCTTGATGGGCGCGGTATCGCTCAACCAGACATACTTGAGCTTGCCCGACAGCTTGTCCTTCCAACGCGCCACCCACAATGACTCGGGTTGCCAGACGATCTGACCCCATGCGCCGGGAGGTCGAGGGGCGTCGGGACTGAGGTTGAGCGTGATATCCTCCTGCCGGGCACCCTCTTTCCATCGCCCGCGGAGGGGATGCTTGCCTCGCCCCATAAAGATGCCGCTCGGCTCGACCACATAGTTGGCCACCCCGGTTGGTTGTCCGTTCACGGCGGCAGAGCCATGCTGTTCACGAAGCGCTTCGCGCTGGGCTTTGCGCTCGGCCGCCAATGCCTTGCGCTCCTCCTTGGTCATCTGCGCCTTCGTCTCCCGTTCCGCCTCGACGATCCGGATGACAGGTCGAAAGTCTACCTCATCCGCTGTCAGCCTCGAGTCAAGGTCCAGCGCCTGGCCAAAATCGGCCATAAAGTTCCTAACAAAGGTCCGGTCTTGGACATAGGGAGTGCCCTGTTTTTTGGCCCAGGCCAGGGCCATTTCCTCCTGCTTGGGCGTCAGCACCACTGCCCGCCCCTTGATCGTAATCACCAGGCTCAGGGGGGGCGGCGGATTGGGCACTACAACCCCGTTGTGGACAAGTTGTTGCAACATCTAGGTACAGGTTCCCTTTCGCGATCTTACCAGGCTGAGTGCTTGCCAGGCCAGGTGCCTGGCCTCACCAAGCGGAACGCTTGGCCATGTCCCGCAGGCTGTGAAAAGCGCCGCGCGGCAGCACCGGGTTGTGACCCGGATCGTGGGGATTCTCCCGGTAGGTAATGGAGTACCAGCGCACAGGGTCGCACCTGGCATACCAAAATACGGTGCCAAAGTCGAGACTAAAGAGGAACATGGGCCCCATCCACGGCCAGTGCTTGTGGGCGTAGGTGTAGGCGGCGGTCAGGTAGTCGGCCTGTTGCACCTCGCTGACCTCCATCCACTCGTGTTCGCCCAAATGACAGTTGGTCTCCAACACCCAGCCAAACTCGGTGGCCCAGATGGGCGACTCGTCGCCATGCTCAAGCATGACCTGGCGCTGTTCCTCCACGCGCCGGAAGTAGATGGGTCCGGCAGCCGCGCCAGGAGCCGTGCCCGGCGCGTCAGGTCCGCCGTAGGGATGACTACCCAGGGCGTCGAAATTACCCTTTGCACCATGGCGATACATATCGCCCAGGAAAGTCAAGTCGGGTATGACCCGGCTGGCATGGTAAAGCCGTCGGGTCAGGGCCAGGTCCGCCGCCGAGCCGCCAGTCGTGGCCAGCCCAGCGCTGACGACGATGGCCTGTGGATCGCCGGCTTTGATACCCCTGTAGCCCGCCTGGAGAAGAGCCGTATACTGGGCCGCGCTGGGCCTCCCACCCCACTCGTAATCGAGGTTCGGCTCGTTCCAGATCTCATAGGCCGCCGTCTCGAGCCCCTGGGCGCGCCAGGTATCGGCGACGTGGCTGGCAAGAGCCTGGGAGAAGTCGTGAAAGACTGTCAGGTCGGCCGCCAACACGGGCGGGTTGCCGATACCGGTTGGGGGCGGACCGTTCAGCCGCAACAGGACGTGGCGCACCCCTGGCACCAACTCTCCGAGCTGATTGTCGACGGCGGTCCAGTCATAGGCTGGCCCGGCGCCGGCACCTTCCCAGGTGACAAAGCCCTTGGCCCAATCAAAGCCCATCACCGTCAGGCTAAGGACATGGTTGGCCGAGGCGATGTTGGCCCCGTAGCCCAAGTGGGCAGCGGTGGGCGGCTCGAAGCCGCGCACGACCAGTGGCATAAAGGATCGCGTTGCATTGAATCTCTGCCTTGCCTCCGGCACTGGAGCCGCCACGATTCTGCTGGCGGGCGACGTCCCCTCGCCCAGGGTCCACTTGCGGGCGATGACCTCGGCCGTCGGTTGGCGGGGAATCGCCGATGTAGCTTGGACCGACGAAACGGCGGCGCCTTCGACCAGCAGAAGGCCCGCTACCAGCAGGAGAAGCAGTACCAGCCCCGACAACCCGGATGCCTTCACCCGCGAGTCTGCCGCACCCTGGGGCTGGCTAGCAACGCCTGGACTCGTCCTGCACCCCGGCATTCTGAACAGGAATGCTGACGGCTCTGCCGGGGGCGCGGATCACCTACGGCCAAAGATCGCCCTCAGCGTCATGGCGAGCTGGAGGATAAAGAATCCGCCAACCGCAAAAGCGGCCATGGCGATCTTGCCCGCGTCTACCGTCTCTTCAAAGTAGACGCACTCTGGCGTAACCACGATGGCTCCCAACGGTTTCGCCGAACTTCCACCGCCTCCGCCACCGCCTTCGCCCTCGGAAGGGGGCTGCTCTTCTTCCTCGGACGGTGCCGTGCCTCGACCGAACCCCAGGCCAAAGCCATAGCTAACCCGGGCAACAGGGATGATCGTCTTGTCTTCGACCACCTGTGGCTCGCCAAAGGCAGCCCGCCAGTTGGCCGTTGCCCTGGCCTCTTCAATGGTATCGAATAGCTTGTTCAGGGTCATGATCTACTCCTCAAATTGTCTGACATTGAAACGGCCGGTGTCGCCGCCCAGTGGAGGCCGAATGGCGGCAATAGCATGCCGGCCTGTCTTCCTGTGGATGCTGGAATCAAGGGTTGACGCCCGCCCCGCGCCGGCGGCGCGCCAAACAGCGGATGGCGGTGAACAGAAGCGTGATGGCTGTGGCTGCAGCGAACAGACCCCACAGGGCCGCAGCCGTTGCATCCCGTATGGCCAAACGACGCTCACCCTCATCGGTTACTTCCACAATGGCCACGGGGATGACTTTGGTAAATCCGCCGGCCCAGCCGCCGATCCGATCAGAACCTATGGTCGCGCTGGCCTTGCCAAAGGAGACCAGCCGGGCCTCCGGAATCAGCACTCGACCGCCTACGTGGTATGGCTCTCCACGTACCTCCTGGACGCGAAGCGCTCCCTGCCCGGTGCCCTTACCATCGCATCCCATTGCTCTCCCTCCAGCCGGTCTATGATTTGCCCAGTATAGCACAAAACCAGGCCGCCAACAATCCCCGTGGCCGGTCGCGCTGTGATTGACATAGCGGAGCTCATGGGCTACAATAGAAGCGATGTTGCGGAGAAAGACGCAAGGGGGGGATCGATGCCGCCGATAGCCCGGAGCTTTATCAAAGCCGCGTTTGTCTACTTTGTCGCCGCTTTCCTGCTGGGCGCGCTGATGATGCTCGATCGCTGGCTGAGTTTCAGCCGGTGGCTCAGGGTTATGTACCTCAGCCAGATGCATCTGTTGGTGGTGGGCTGGATCACTCAGTTGGCCATTGGCGTCGCCTACTGGATGTTCCCCCGATTGCGCAAGGAGCAGGATTCCCAGCCCCGGGGATCCGACACCCTGGCCTGGACCACATTCATCTGCCTGAACGCCGGCCTCCTGTTGCGTTTTGTTTTTGAGCCGTTCTACCTGATGGGGGCCCAGCCCTGGCTGGCGGCGCTGATGGCCCTGTCGGGCGTCTTGCAGGCGATGGCGGCCGTTGCCTTTGGTCTGCTCATATGGGCCCGTATCCGCCCCATGGAGCTCAAGAGGGAGTCCTAGAGGAATACGATGCCCGTTACGTCGCGGACGTTGATCAAGGCTTCTATCCTCTATCTCTGTCTGGGCACGATTATGGGTGCCCTCATGTTGGTCGATCGCTGGATTGAGCTGGGACCAGCCATCGCCTACTTGCGGGTCAGCCACATGCAGGTCCTCATCGTCGGCTGGCTGACCCAGCTTATCCTGGGGGTGGCCTGGTGGCTGTTTCCTACTCTCAAGACTGGCCGGCGCTCCGCTGAGCCCTTGCCTGCCCGCCGCGGTCAGCTCCAGCGGGGCAACGAACCCCTCTTTTGGGCGACCTTTGTCTGCCTCAACGCCGGCATCCTGTTGCGGGCCATCTTTGACCCACTCTATAGCTGGAGCAAGGTCGACGCTTTCGGCTTTCTGACCGGCATTTCGGGCTTGTTTCTGCTCCTGGCGGCGGTTGCCTTGGTGGCGAACATGTGGACCAGGGTGCGGGTGCTTGGCCGCGGTAAGTAGAACCCGGTCGTCAACGCGCGTGCTCATCCGGATAGGTACGGAGACGAGGAATGCATACTACTGGGTCTTGGGTTTTGTCGCACCAAGTTCCGCGCGCGAGGCGATGTAGATGCCGGTCAGAACCACGGCCCCGCCGATGGCTGTAGCCTTGGTGAGCATCTCGTCAAGGAGGAGGTAGGCGAGGATGCCGGAGCCGATGGGCTCGGCCAGGGTGATGATGGAGACGTAGGTAGCCGACAGATAACGCAAGGCCCAATTGAGCGTCGAGTGTCCGATGAGCTGCGGCACCAGCCCTAGAGCCAGCAGATAGCCATATGCCACGGGAGTGAATCCAAACATCGGCGTGCCTGTCACGATCACCAGGAGCACAAGAGTCACCATCGCCACGCCGTACACCAGGGCGATGTAGGTCGTCAGGGAGCGACCGGCGCGCACCTTGCGCCCGATGAGCAGGTAGCCCGCGACCATGGCAGCGCCAGTCACCGCCAGTAGGTCACCCAGCAATTGGTCCTGGCCCTGGCCCAGGTCGCCCCAACTGACCGTTATGCTGCCGACAGCGGCCAGGGCGATGCCTGTTGCCAGCAGGAGGGTGGGACGCTCGCGCAAGAAGATCCAGGAGCCCAGACCGACAAAAACGGGACCCATGGACACCAGCACCACAGAACTGGCGACAGACGTGTAGCCCAACGACGCGATCCAGGTGGCAAAGTGCAGTCCCAGGAACACGCCCGAAGCAACGAGCAGCCTCCATTCGTGCCCGGTGAGATCCCGGATCTCCGCACGGTGGGTGGTCCAGGCGTAGGGCAGCAATATCATCGAGGCAAAGATCAGCCGCCAGGCGGCAATCGAGAGGCTGGGCACCCCTTCGGCCTGGGCAAGACGGATGAGAATGGCGGCGCTGGAGATGGCGACGATGCCGATCCCCAAGGTAACCAAGAGACGGGCACCAGATACCCCTGGATGGCTCCCTGGTTCCAAATTCATGACGACCATTATACCAGGATTCAGCACAGGGGGAAAGAAAGCGAGGGATGATGCAGGCGGATGACATCACAAGGATCAAAGACAAAGGTATGACGGCACGGGCCAGACTGCTGGCTGCTGTGGATGGCTTTGATGGTGCGGCATGGGAATGGCGCCCGGAGGATGGTCGCTGGTCGGCGCGGATGACACTGGCTCATGTGGGTTCCGCCCAGTGGAGTCACTTGGAAGTGGCGCGCTGCCTGGTTGCCGGACAGCCACTAGAACTCCCCGGATTTGACCTGGATGTCTGGAACGCCGCTCAGGTAGGCAAACGAGCTGACTGGTCGGTGGCTCAGGTCCTGGCCGATCTGGAGGCTGCCCACCGGGAGACACTAGCCTTTCTGGATGCGCTGGACGCCAAGAATCTGGCGGTCACGGGCTTGCACCCGGCATTGGGCGAGGTGAGCGTGGGCCAGGTGTTGCGGATCATCGCCTTGCACGACAACTTGCACCGGCGGGACATCCTGCAACTCCAGCTCGAGATGGGCCGGTAGGCCGCAACTCCCCCCATTTTGCCGGCTTTTGTCGCTCCGTAGGTCCAGCGACGACATTTGGGGGTGGATTTGACATGTTGCAGATGTCTGGTATAATTGCGGGGTGCTCGCGAGGAGGTAACCGACGAGAGTGAAATTACGTTACGTTGGGAATGCGCCATTCTTCTCTGCCCTGTCGGAGCAGGAACAGGAATGCATTTCCCAACAGATGCACCTGGAACACCGCCGCAATGGTGAGGTTTTGTTCCAGCCAGGGGACGACAGTACAACTCTATATCTGATCAAATCCGGATGGGTGCGATTGGTCGCTGACGGCGGAGTAGTGCTCGCCAGTCAGGGGCCCGGAAGCCTGGTGGGCGAGACGGACCTCTTTTTGGAGAAGCCTCGGTCCGTAGGCGCAACCGTAGCTTCTGACGCTGAGCTCTGGGTTCTGACCAGAGGAGACCTGGCTGACCTGATCGCGGAAACACCCCAGATTGGCCTGAAACTTGCCCTGGCATTTGGTGGGCGTATTGCGCTCTTTGAGCGCTATCTCTGCGAACAACGCCTGAAGCCACTCCCTTTCCTCACTGGTCTGGACGATGAGGATCTAGCGGCCATCGCTCACCGGTTGGTCCCTGTGGAAAAGAAAGAGGGCGAGTTCATCGTCGAAGCAGGCCAGCCCCCAGAGGCGTTGTTCATTGTCGAATCTGGTCAGGTGCGCTTACCGAGTTCTGAAGAAGGGGGAGATTTCTCGGAGCTCGGTGCGGGGGAGACCTTTGGCGAGCTGGCGCTGCTCACTGGCAAGCCGCACGCGCGGTCTGCTGTGGCAGCGACGGATGTGACCCTGTGGGCTTTGCCCGCTGCCGAGTTCGAGGCGTTGGCAGAAGAGTGCCCCGACATCCGTCTGGCCTTCAGCGAGGCTTTCCGAGAGCCGTTGTCATCGCAGGACCAGAACCAGGCAATGGTTCGACTCTCTACCATGCGCCTGTTTGCCGGTCTGTCGGACGAGGCCTTGTGGGCTGTAGCCCAGCGCCTGCTTCTGCGCCACGTGCCAGCCGGTGAACAGATCTATGCCAAGGGAGCACCAGGTGACGCTCTCTATCTGATTGACACCGGCCAGGTTGATTTCGTACCCAGTGGACGCACCATGGAGGGCGACGAGTTCTTTGGCGAGATGGCGCTGCTGACGGGCAAGCCGCGTACCACGGGTGCCAGGGCGACCCAGAACACCAATCTATGGGTGCTCTACCGTTCCGACTTTGACGATCTGGTCAATCGTTATCCGGCCATCAGTGTAGGACTGAGCAAAGTTCTCAGCGAGCGGCTGGTCGAAATGGACCGCCGCTTCACCGAGAATCACCTGCGCGGCTTGAAGTTGCTGGCGGGGCTTTCCTCCACCCAACTGGAAGATGTAAGCCACCGGCTAAAACCGGTCCGCTTCCGCCGGGGAGAAACCATCATCCGCGAGAGCGGCCCAGGCGATGAGATGTTCTTCATCGAGTCGGGACAGGTGCAGGTAGCTCGGAGGGACGGGGCAGATGCTCTGATCCTGGCTGAGTTGGCGGCCGGCGACCTCTTTGGCGAAATGGCCCTGCTCACCGGGAATCCTCGGTCGGCCAGCGTGACAGCGCTCAGCGACGTGAACCTGTGGGCCATGTCCCAGGTCGACTTTGACGATCTGATGATCACCTACCCCAATCTGGCCCTAGCTCTCAGTCGCCTACTGAGCGAGCGACTGCGCAGCACCGACGAGCGGCTCCTGACACGAGGGGCCGTGCCGGCCCCGGTCCAGCCCAGGGCAGAGCGTGCAGTACGGCCGCGCCCAGTGGTCGTGCCTGTGCCAAGGGCCCGACCGGCTCCAAAGCCGCGTCGAGCCGTTCGGCCAAAGCCCGTTGCTCGACCGGCCCGAGCGAAGCCAGCGCGTAACCTCACTGCCGAGTTAAAGGAATGGTTTGGTGGTATTGTCGCCTGGTTTGGCAGCCTAAGCCGTGGCGCCAAGGTGCGGCTAGTGTTGGTCAGCACGCTGTTGGCCTGGCTGGTGTTTATCGTCGCGCCCGCCATGGTCATCTCGACGCTGGCTGCCGAGCAAGTGACCAATCTACAGGGCGCCATCGCCTTTGTGCAGACCACCACGCCGTTGCCCACAGACACACCATTGCCGACCAATACACCGCTCCCGCCCACTCCCATCCCACCCACAGCTACGCTCGTGCCGCCCACAGCGACCCCGGTGCCTCCGACGCCCGTGCCGGCCACACCTACGCCTGTGCCGCCCACGGCTACTCCGGTGCCTCCGACGCCCGTGCCGCCTACCGCCACCCCGGTGCCGGCCACAGCAACGCCGGTACCAGCCAAGGCGGCCGCCAAGCCGGCGCCGAAGGCAGCAGCGGCAGCGCAGAGGCCTCAACCACCACGTGACCTCGATCCTAGATTGGATGGGCTGAACGTCAGGATACAGCCCGCAAATGTCCAGCCGGGACAGAGCTACTGGCGACTGGTAAAGGCCTATTGGCAGAATAAAGAGGAGTCGGGCAACGATCACACGATCTATGTCGAAGTGTTGGACGAGAACGGTACCCGGCTCGTGGGCCAGCCACTGGAAATGCGCTGGCAGGATGGCAACTTGCCTCTGCTCACCGAGAACAAGCCCCCGCACGAATACCCTGTCAACTTTCCCATGTTCGGCACGTTGGGCTCATATTCGGTGAGTATCAATGGCCTGCCCAGTGATACAGTCGTGGGCATGGGTATGGGCACCATTGAACAACCGGCCTTTACCATTCATACGAACTTTATGCTGACCTTCCAGCGGGTCAAGCGCTGACCTCTTGGTACGATAAAAAGGGGCGGACAGACTGTCCGCCCCTTTGCCTTTTGCACCGCTTTCGCAGACATGCCAAGCTACCCCACCGCAGACAGAGCATCCGAAGGCAACCACGATGGTCTCCCGCGGCGTCAGTGCACCAGGCTGATTTTCGTGTCCAGCAGAAGATGGTCCCCCAGCGCCTTACCCATCTCGTCCAGGATGGGCAAACGCTGCCCCGTCGCCCCCTGATACATCCCGATCTCGACAACGTACTCGCCTGGCGGGGCATCGGCGCTGATCGGGATTTGGTATTGATCCACGATCACTTCCTGCGATACCCAGCCGGTCGTCGGCAGGGCACCTCCGCCGGGCACGTTGTCCTTCTGCCCCCAGAGACGTGCGTTCCCGTCCAGCAGATGGGTAAAGACGGTGTAAGAAATATCGCCCTCGGTCACGGCTTGCCAATAGAGGGTCAAGTGCAGAGTCTCACCAGGCCTGACCTGCTCTTCTCCCAGATCGTAGCCCAAGAACCGGATCTCCTCCCCCAGTTGGGCGACCTGCGGATGGCTGATAGCCGGCACCTGGAACAAGCGGCCTGGTCCCTGGACCTCTACCCATCCTAGTTTTGCCGGGGCCAGCCTGCCGGATTCGGTCGCCGCCAGTTGTACCACCAGTTGGTACTTGCCCGCTGACATGTCGGGGGCTAGCCTGAGGTCATGCCGGTCCCGCCAGAGGTCATTGGCCTGCCACTCAGACGTGGGGTAGGCGGGCCCTTCAGCCCACTCGGCCGCCACCTCTCCTCCCTCGCCAACCAGTTGCATGATCACGGTATAATCGCGGGCGATTTCTGCCTGGGCGAGCCAGTAGAGAGCCAGGTACATTGTCTCACCGGGGCCGACCAGCTCCCGATCCAGACTATAGCCCACCAAGTCCAGGTCGGGGGCCAGATGCACCTCGGCTAACGGCACCTCCGGCTCCACAGCGCCCCGCCGCCACGGCCTGTTGATTTCTACGGGGCCGAGGGCTAGTCTATCCCCGACGGGCACACCCTCCTCGTCCATGAGCTGGACCTGGGTCAGGGTTTCGGGGTCATAAAGGGCCAAATAGAGCTGATAGGTGCCTGGTACGGTAGCAGGTAGGGTGGGCAGCAGGTGATAGCTGGTCACCACCTGGCCTGGCTCCCACCGGCCGGTTGCTTGGTGTTCGTTGGACAACAGCCAGGTGTCAGACTGGCCAGCCAGGTGCCCCTGTTCGTCGAACAGTCGCAGAGAAGCCTTGTAATCGTGGGCCGGCGCTTGCTGGGTCTGCCAGCGTAGAGCAATCAAAGTCGTTTCGCCCGAGGGGGTACTGGGGTCGTGGGCCTGGGCCACCAATCTCAGCTCGTGGCCAAAGCTCGCCTGGACTGCGGCAAAATCGAACGGGGCGGCAAAGTCCACGGCAGCAGAGGGAAGCTCGTACGTGACGATTCGATAGCCGCGAAAGGCCCTCTCCTCGACTTTCTGGCCGAACTTTTCCAGGAAGAAAGGCAGAACCTGGCGGGGATCGGCATCCACGTGATTCCCGTGAGTCCAGACGATCAGGTGCACCCGGCTCTTGCCCGCGCTGATGTCGGTCAGATCGCGGGCCACGGTCGCGTCGTCAACAAAGATGTAGTGGAATGGCACGCTGCTCCGATGCAGCAGCTCCAGAGGGTATTCACGATAGTCCTCACCCCGGCGGTCGTAATTCACAGGAAAGATATAGACCGCCTCGGGGTCGGTGTCGCGATTGATCTGCTCAGCCAGGTCGGCCATGTGGCCGTAATAGGCATAGTAGACCTCCTCCCGCTGGCGCCAGTCGTCAAAGTAATCATGCCAGGTGTTGTAGCCTGCCCACAGCAGGTAGAATGGCAGCACCGCCAAGAGCGCCAGCGGGATGGCGGTCCGAAGACGGCGAGAGCGTAGCGGCAGGGGCGACAATAGACCGGCCAGGGCCCGCGCTGAGATGATGCACACAACCGGCAGGGTCCCGATGGCGCGCAAGCTGTGAGGGATCGGGTCGGGTGCCAAGATGCTTGGCAGCAACATGATTAGCCACCACACCACCAGGAAGAGGTAACGCGGCTGCCTCCAGCGGGTCAGGCACAGGACAAGCCCTAGCCAGAACAGAACGGCCTGCACGAGGTCCAGGCCCGGCCGGCCAGGGATATTGTACACCCAGTTCTCGTCGCCCGCAAAGCCAAAGAGCCCCAGGTTGCCCAACAGGCTGCGTACGAACAGCCCTCCCAGGTCCCCCTGATGAAGGTGCGGGTTGAGGATGGACACCCCCCTGGCCCGCAACATAAAGTCCTCGGAGTGAGACACAAAGTAGGTCAACAGCGGCGCAAAGACCAGCAGGGCCACGATTCCCAGCAGGACCCAGCTACGCCAACGTGGGATGATCAGCTCCCTTCCCTTTCGGGTCAGCAACAGCACGGAAAAAAAGACGACTAGAACGATGGGCACAAACCGGGCAGAGGTGTATGTATAGAGGCTTAGGCCGAGGAAGAAACCACTGGCAACGTACGCCCCGGGTCGCCCGGTCCGTACCGCGCGCCACAGAAAGAGGAAACAGAGAACCTCAGTAAGCGGCAGGTAATTGGCGCGGAAACTGAGGTGATTCAAAGCTAGATGCCAGAAGGAGATGGCTAAGAACAGGGCCGCCAGCAGGGCTGTCACTTGCGCCTTGCGCTTCTCCTCTTCGTCAAAGAGTTCCCGAGCCAGCAGGTAGGTGGCCAGGACGGTCAGGGTGCCGACGAGGGCAATCGGCAGGCGAAGCGCCAGCAGTGTGGGTCCGAGCAGGGCCACCAGCGGCGCCGCCACGTAGACAAAGAGCATCTCCCGGCCGTACGACCGCGGAGAGAAGATCATGTGGCGGCCGTCTAGCACGTCCAGGGCATCAAGGGCGGCTGCGGCTTCGTCGTAGTGGGGGCCAGGCGGCACGTGGCCGATCTGATACAATCGGAAGCAAGCCGCCAGAGCCAGGATAAGGAGTAGGCACGCTACCTCAGCCCAGCGCGGCAGGGGAAGTCGCCACCAAGTCAATACGCGGCGGATGGCCATGCGTCATCCCCCATTACGCCGGCACCCGGCTCATTTGTCCAACGGTGCCAGGTCCCGGTATGCCTTGCGGGGATAAAACTGGGGGTAGTTGGGCACGGCGATGGACCACCAGTACTGCTCATCGTCCTCCGTCCAATCTACGTTGGGCATATAGATCAGGCTCATGGCGCCGATCCATGGCTGCCAGTGCGCTTTGGCGTACTGGTAAGCCCGCACAAAGTAGTCCGCCTGCTGCTCCTCGGTGACTGCGTGCCAGGCATAGGGCGAGTCGGGTCGTGGGTCCATGGTCCAGCCGAACTCCAGCACCACCACCTGCTTGTCCGCGTCGCCGTTGTCCACCATGATCTGGTGCAGATCCTCGACGTGTCGGAAGCAATAGATACGACACGGCGCCCCTGGGCAGTTGGGATCACCCTTGTTGTAGAACTCGGGGTCGTTGGCGACCTCGCCAGGGTCTTTCTCTGGAGGAGCCTTGTAGCCAGCGCCGTGGACGCCCAGCGCGTCAAAGTAAGGGCGAGCTCCGTCGCCATACATCCGCTGGAGGTATTCGGTATCAGGCATGGCCACGTTGTCCCAGCGGGTGGTCGGGGCCAGTCCGGCGCTGATGACGATGGCATGTGGGTCTGCCCACTTGATCGCCTGGTGACACGCTTTGAGCAGATCAACGTACCCGGCGGGATCCGGAGGTTTACCTCCCCATTCACGCTTCAGATTTGGCTCGTTCCAGACTTGATAGGCCGCAATCCGCCCCTTGTAGCGAGACGCAACGGCGTAGCAAAAGTCAGCGAAATCCTGGTGGTTCCGCGGCGGGCTCATGACAATGTCCTCGGCATTGGGGTAGGTCAGACCACTGGCCCACGCCGGCTCGCTGTCCAGCCGGGCTATCAGGTGTAGGCCCCCCACACTCTCTACCTGGTCCACGATCCGGTCGGTGACGCTCCAGTCGAACTGACTCTTGCCCATCCCTTCGATCTCGCGCCAGGGAAATCCCTGCTTGACCCAATTGAACTCAGCATCGCGGATCAACTCCAGGTCACGCTGGGCCACTTCGGCTCGCCACCAGAGGAATGCTTGCATGCCATAGTCCGGTGACTGCATCGGCACCGGACCGCTGGGAGCTGCGCTGACCGTGGCCGTGACTTCCGGCGGTGATGTTGTGGGCGCTACCTCGGTCGGTACTGCGGACGCCGCGGGCGATTCGGCCGTGGGTGAGTAGCTTGGTGCCAGGGTCGCCGTGGGCGTCGTCATGCTGTTCTCGGTAGGCTCTGGCGTGGGAGTGGTCAATGGAGTGGGGGTGTAGGTAGAAACCAGCGCAGTCGTTGGGGTAGTGGCCGTCACGTCAGCATCAGAGGCTCCGCATGACACCAGGCTTGCCACGACAAAAACTGCCGCGATGACGAGCGCTATCCCCGGCACAGGTACAGACAAGGCCAGACCTCTACTGCGCTCCTGTGTATCGGCTGTGGTCTGTTGGTCTGATTGATTCATCGCGCTCCCCAATATTCCCCAGTTCAAGAGATAGGATCCTGGACCAGTAGGTTGCCGGAGGCCCGGAGACCGCCCCAGCGTTTCTCCGAAGCTACCGCGACTGATGGACCGCTCGCCAGAAGCTGGCTACAGGTTCCATTATAGCTAAGAAGCTGGACCAGGTCAAAAAAGTAAGGCTCTGACATCCGCCACAGCAATACCCAGATTTGACACTCATGACGCAGCGTGTTATAATCTGAACATGATGCAGTGCGTCATGACAGGGGCAAGCAGTGCCCAACCCAGCTAGAGGAACGGAGGTGTCGCGATGGCAGAGGTGGAGGTAGTGGTGCAAGAGGCAGAGGAAGGCGCCGAGCGCCAGCCGGTGCAGGAAGAGCCTTGCAAGATGCAAATGGCATGCATAGGCGCGGTGGCTATGGCTCAGGATGCGGTGGTAGCCTGTGTTGGGCGGTTCGTTGAGCGAGGCGAAGGCCTCGAACGGCAAGGCAAGAGCTTTGTGCGTGACCGGATGAATCGGCGCAAGCACCAGGTCCGAAAGCTGGTCCGAAAGGGCGAGAAGGACGTTGAGGCTGCCGAAGTTGAACTGGAGGGAGAGATCGAGGGGCTTTTGCACCGCATGAACGTGCCGACCAAGAGCGACATTGATGCCTTGAGCGCCCAGGTTACTGCATTGACCGCAAAAGTGGACGAACTGCGAGAGGCGTAGCCAAGACGCGCAAGCGGCTTGTACGAAATGTAAGCAGGAACATAATCCTAGGAGGTGTTACAATGGCCAAGAAGGTTGAAGAGACCGTGGTCGAGGTGGAAGAGCAGGTAGAAGAAGTCACGATAGAGGTAGTCGGAGAGGACCCGACTGAGGAACTGGAGCAGAGTTCTCTTCTGGGCATGGCGCACAAGGTATTGCTGGCTGCCTTTGGCGCAGCGGCCCTGACCAAGGAAGAGATGGAGAACTTTGTCAACAAGCTCGTCGATCGGGGCGAGATTGCCGAGAAGGATGGCAAAAAGATGATGCGCGACGTGATGGCCAAGCGCAAGAAAGAAGCCAAAAAGGCCGAAGCAGAGTTGGACAAGCGCACCGAGGACCTCTTGGGGCGCATGAATGTGCCGACCACGAGCGACATCGACGCCCTCAGCGCCAAGATCACTGAGCTGAGCAAGAAGGTGGACGAACTGAAAGAGGCATCGTAGGTCCGCCGGATCCACACAGGGGGGAGAGGGGACAAGCGTCCCAACTCCCCCTTTGTCTTTGACAGGTCACCCTGCGCAGGGTATAATCTCCGGGCGACGCACAGGTTCGAAGGAGCCAGATCATGCCGCTCATCAAGCGCTATCCCAACCGCAAATTGTACGACACCGAGGCCAAGCGGTACATCACCCTGGACGGGATCGCCACGCTCATCCGCCAAGGGCAGGAGGTCACCGTCGTAGACTATACCACTGGCGAGGACCTGACGGCCCTGACCCTGACGCAGGTCATCTCTGAGCAAGAGAGAAAGCGGAGCGGCTTCCTTCCTCAGACGGTGCTAGCGGGCCTGATTCAGGCCGGCGGTGACACCATGGCCACGCTGCAGCGCAGTCTTGCCTCCCCTCTCAACCTGGCGCGGCAGGTGGACGAGGAGATCGAAGAGCGGGTCCAGGCCCTGATCAGCCGGGGGGAACTGGCAGCAGAGGACGGACGCCGGCTGCGCGACAAGCTCCTGGCCAGGAGCGACCAGGAGCCCGAGGAGTCGTGGCCCAGTGACGAGGACATGGAGGAGGCCCTTGCCCAGCGCGATGTCCCCACCCGCGAGGACTATCAACAGATCCTGAAGCAGTTGGAAGTGTTGTCGTCCAAGCTGGACAGCGTATCTGGGATTCCAGAGTAGGTCTGGCCTGCAGACCCAGGAGCGGCGGATAGCATCGCCGCTCCTTTGCGATCCTGGGTCAATTGATCTCCCGGATGGCGGTCAGACCAGCGTTGACCGGCATCTGGAGGTCCATGATGCTGACGTCGGCCTGTGTCTCCTGTGCCAGCCGCATCGCTTCATCGCCGTTGGTCACCTGGGCCACCAACTCCATGTCCGTTTCCAATGCCAGCACGACCGCCAATCCCTCACGCACGATGGGGTGGTCGTCGGCGATCAGGACACGTATCGGGCCAACCCTGTCCGGTGTCATTCCTGTCCCTCATAGTCCGCCAGGATCTGCTGAATCTGAGGTTTGACTGTCGGGATCCGTTGCGTGACGGTATCCCACACGATTCTCAGATTGATGTCCCCATAGCCATGAATCAGGCGGTCCCGCATGCCCGCCATTTCCTTCCACGGCACTTGGGGATACCCGTCACGGAATGCAGCCGGTAGGAGTTTGGTAGCCTCGCCAATGATTTCGAGTGCCCTGACGACGGCAAAGTTGATGCCGAAATCGGTCTCGAACTGGTCAAAGGCCACACCCTCCACCAGGATCTCGGCCTTGTCCATGGCATCCAGAATATCTTCAACGTAGTCCAGGAATTCATGGCTCATACGAGCACCACCTCACTCATGATCCGCTTGCCGATTCTTTTCTTCAGATCGGCCTTGATCGCGACATCAGCTTTGACCCCCAGCAGATCGCTCAGGTGATACTCGAGGTTCACTAAATCAAAGAGATCGATACGCGGTGGCTCTTCCAGTGCAATCAGAACATCAATGTCACTGTCGGGGTGTTGTTCGCCCCGCACGTAGGAGCCGAATACGCCAATCTCGGCCACTCCATACTCACCGGCCAGATGGCTTTTCTGCGCTCGCAGAATCTGCTTGATTTCTTCTAGCGTCTTCATGGTGTACTGCCCTTTCGCGCAAGCTAGAGAGTGCGCGGCAAGAACCCGGCTTGCGCACTATTATACACCCTCATCCGCTCTCAAGGCAACTGCGACCTCGGCGATCGTGCCCTGCCCGGGCGCAAGGGCGATCGTCATCCGGCCGCCGATTGCCTCCGTTCTCTCTTGTATAGTCGTCAAGCCCATCCCAGCCGAATCAGAGTCGAGATCGAAGCCGATGCCGTTGTCCTCCACGGAGAGCAGGACCTCATTTGCTTCGATCTCAATGCGAACGATGACCTCTGTGGCAGCGGCGTGGCGGAGCGCATTGTTGAGGGCCTCCTGGGCGATGTGGAAAAGTCGTTCCTCTACCTCGTCGGGCAGATCCTCGACGTCGCCCTGCGTAGGCTGGCGCGCCTCGACGTTTGCCCGCTGCTCCACATCTTCCAGCCGCTGTCGCAGTGCTGCCACCAGCCCTACTTCCTCCATGATGGGCGACCGGAGATGGTGGAGCAGTAGTCGCATCTCCTGGAGGGCCTACTGGCCGACCCAAGGCAGCCGCCGGAAGGACTTGGCAGGGTCCTCCAGGCGTCCCTGCGCCGCCATTGTACCCAAGCCCTTGCTGAGCAGCGTCAGGCTCGTGAGGGACCAGGTGACCGAGGCGTGCAGTTCGCGGGCCAGCCGCTGCCGCTCGGCATCGACCGCCGCCGCTCCGGCCTGCTCCGAGAACCGGGCGTTTTCGAGAGCCGCAGCAACGTCACCGGCGATCGTCTCTGTCAGCGCGATCTCATCCGGCGTAAAGGTCCGGTTTTGCTGGTTGGCTCCCACGGTCAGCAGGCCAATGACCGCGCCCCGTGCTGTCAGCGGGACGAGCAGGATAGTGTGAAAGCCCAGAGCGCTTACGGAGGCGCGCACCGTATCTGCCGGGGGGGGACGCGCATCGCGCAGGCCGACGGACCGGCCTTCGTCAAGCACCCGGCGGGTGATGGGCAACTGATCCAGCGGGAAGGTCTGGCCTGTCCCAGCGGCAAGTGCCAGATCTACATCGCGGGCAGCGACGGCCGGACGCTGCGACCGCTTCTCTCCGGCCAGGCCAACGATGATTCGCCCGCCTGGTCCCCCGATGGCCAGCGGATCGCCTTTGCCTCCGACCGCGCCAATCCCGGCAGCCGGACCCAGCCTGGCACAGCCAGCATCTATGTGTACGATCTGGCGACCCGTACGCTTGAACAGTTAACAAAGGGCGATCAGGATGCTCAGTATCCTGCCTGGAGACCGCGATCATCGCGCGGTGCGCCACGAGTGCTGAGGAAGTTAGCTGCTGGACTCTTGCCCCTTTCGCTCGGCCTGGACCGTGGAGTGCTTTGCTCAGTAGAACACCCAGGTCCGATTGTGTGGTCAATATGATGGCGCGTTGGACTGGAGAATATCAATCGCGCCAAAGAGCGCTCCGTACCCATGATTTCAAGGGGGGAGACGGCGTTCGCTTACGTCACTGGCCTGGTTCAGAGTACATCATGTTCCCGACCAGGACGCATAGTTTTTCCCGGTGAATGTACGAAATAACTGTACCCAATCTTGGGGATTGTGTTGAGCTTGGTGATACTCGTCGGCTATGGCAGCCCCGAGCCAACCTCGAGCTCGAGCCGAGGCAGCGGAAAGAGATCTTGGAACAGTGTGTGATGGACCGTATCGCGCCACGTGTGTTTCTGCAGATGGGCAGGGAGTTCACCACCAGGGGCACGAACGACGCCAGTTTCCCTCTTCTGTGTCCCTCGTGCCCCCAGGTAATCTTGGTTCCAGTCTGGGCGACCTGGCATCGCCAGTGGCCCCGTACGGGCAGGCCCACCGGGCCGCCTACCGGGCCGCCTTCTCTCAGTCATTGGATTCTGAGAGCACCTCCTCGGAGATGAGAAACAGCGGATCATCGATGCGCTCCAGCGCTTTGGCCAGCCCGACTTGATAGTCCGGGTCAAAGAAGGATCTCTCAAAGGTCTCCATATCGGGAAAGTAGGCCTCTGTCATGTAGCGATAGGGCGCCTCGTCCCTCTTCCAGGCGCTCTCGATGACATAGAAATCGCCCTTGATGACGCCCGGGATGGACATGTTACTCTCTTGATGGGTTGTGGTACGCCACTCGATGAACTCCTCGTGATCGGCGCCGGGCGGCAGGTTGTAAAGCACAGTCAACTTGATCATGGCGTCCTTTTCTACTCCTTGCTGCGCTTGTCCAGCTCATAGTACCGGTCCGCCTGCTCCTTGGTAATATAGCCATTTCTGAGATCTTCTTGTACCAACTCCAGGGGGCGCTCCAGCGGGTCGCCCCAGCCCGCACCTGTGCCGGTCATGACCTGGATGACGTCGTCGGTGTTCAGGGTCAGGCCGCTGATCAAGGCGTAGCGCTCCGTCTCACCGTTGGCGCGCCTGATCAGCACGTGGTTGGGCGAACCGTACTGACCGCCTCTCAAGGGCCACGGCGGGTTCTTGTCGCGCGTGTAGGCCACCGTCAGCCAGGCGTCGTCGGACTTGATGCGATAATCGATACGCACACCTTTGCCGCCCCGGTGGAGGCCGGCGCCACCATCCTCATCGTGAAAGCTGAGATAGTCCACCGTCACGCCGTATCGCGCTTCAGCCACCTCGGCCGGGC
The DNA here is from genome assembly GCA_965370895.1 of uncultured Anaerolineae bacterium. GTDB lineage: Bacteria > Chloroflexota > Anaerolineae > JAAYZQ01 > JAAYZQ01 > CBDUWJ01. The sequence continues at coordinate 24,042 of CBDUWJ010000001.1, forward strand.
AGTTGTAGGTCTCGCCATGCAGCGCAGAGAACTGGCCCGGATTGCCGTCTGAGGTCGACGACCCACCCCAGCCACCCAGCTCGGGTTCGATCACGGCATAGCTCCGGCCGGTGTCGGGGTGGATGCCGCCAAACAGCGTGCCACAGACCGACGCGAATCCGCCCGCGGGCAACCGCTCGGGCATGTGGGGTGCCAGGCAGCGCAAGATCAGATCATGCACCCGGATGGTAATCTCATAGTAGATGCCTTGAGCTGCCGGGTAGATCGGATCGAAAACGCTTCCGTGGCGCGTCAGGACCTTGAGGGGACGGAAGGTGCCGCCATTGGCCAACCTATCTGACGAGACGATTCCCTTGAAGGCGATCTGGCAGGCCACGATCGCTTCGTCCCGGCTCATGTTAAAGGGTCCCTTGTCCTGGTCCGGATTGTCGCGGAGATCGATGATAAACTCGTCATCCCGGATCTCGATCGTGACGTGATAGTCCGGTCCGGCATCCTGGGGCTCCACCAGGGTGTACTTGCCCTTGGGCAGGCGTTTCAGCGCGGCCAGGGTGACCTGCTCACCATAGTCCAGGTACTCTTCCACGGCGTGAAGAAAGACGTCCTTCCCGTACTTGTTCACGATCTCCAGAACGCGGCGCTCGCCGACGCGGGCCGAAGCCACGCCAGCCCACAGGTCGCCTATCAGGAAATCGGGCATGCGGCAGTTTGAGGTGAGGATGTCAAAGACCGACCGGATGGGCTCGCCCCGAGAAAAGAGCTTGATGCCAGACAGGATCATGCCCTCCTGGAAGATCTCGGTCGCGTCGGTGGACATGCTGCCCGGCACCATGCCCCCCACGTCGTTCCAGTGCGCGATGTTGGCCGTCCAGGCAACGATCGCAGGCTCGCCCTCCGCCTCGTCTCCGGCAAAGACCGGCATGGTCAGGATCACGTCGTTCAGGTGCGTCACACCACCAGAGTAGGGGTCATTGGTGATAAAGATATCGCCTGGCTCGATGTCGCCCGGCTGGTCAAACTTCTTCATGACTTGCTTGACGGTCTTGTCCAGAACGCCGACAAAGGCCGGGATTCCGGCCCCAGAACCGGCCAGCTCACCATTCTTGTCGGTGATGCCGGTGCCCATGTCGAGCACCTCGTAGATGATGGCGCTCATGGCCGTGCGGCGCAGGGCGGCAAACATCTCGTCGGCGGCCGCCTGCAGCGAGCTCTGGATGATTTCAATCGTAATGGGATCATACTTGTTCATGTGCAGTCCTCCTCACTGTGCGGTGCGGATGTGATAGTTGCCATAGTCATCCACCTGACATGGCAAGTCGGGAGGGATCACCGTCGTGGCGCCCGCCTCCTCGATGATGGCCGGGCCTACAAAGCGCATGCCTGGCTCCAGGGAGTCGCCGTCGTAGATGGTCGCCCGGTGGATGCCGGCGTCGGCATAGTCCACGCTCCGCTGCTCCTTGACCGCATCCTCGAGCCTGGCTCCCGTGGTCGGCAGTTTTTCTGGCTCCAGTTTGTCCACCTCGGCAAGGGCCACCAGGTGATAGGCGACCAGTTCCACGGGGGCATCCAGCGTGTAGGTGTATTCGCGCTCATAGTCCGTGGCAAAGCGCTGGCGGATTGCGTCGAGCTGTACGGCTGTGATCTCGCCGCCGGGAAGGATGATCTCGACCGAGTGTTCCTGGTTCTGGTAGCGGCAGCGGCCATAGCGGAGAAAGTGCACCCGCGCCCGGTCGATATCCTCGGCCTCGAACTCGCGGAGGGCCTTCTCCTCGAGTTGCTGTATGTCCTCGTCGAGCTGCGCAGCCGCTCCTGGAGCCTCCAGTTCGACGATCTGGGTCTGCAGGTAGTCGCGGCGCAGATCGCTGAGTAGCATGCCCCACGCAGAGAACACACTGGATTGCTTGGGGATCACCACCTTCTTGATGTTCAGTTCCCGGGCCAGGGCGCAGGCGTGCATGCCGCCACCGCCGCCAAAGGCGATGAGGGTGAAATCGCGCGGGTCGTGGCCGCGATTGACAGAGATCAGCTTGATAGCGTTGACCATGTTGTTGTTGGCAATGCGGACGATGCCGCGCGCCGCCTGCGGAGGGCTGTTCTCGAGGGTAACGGCCAGCTCGTCCAGAGCGCGGTCCACCGCCTCCATGTCGGCCTCTATCGTGCCGCCGCAGAAATAGTGCGGGTTGATACAGCCCAGCGCCAGGTTGGCGTCGGTAGTCGTCGCTTCTGTGCCGCCGATCCCGTAGGACACCGGGCCGGGCACAGCGCCGGCACTGTGCGGTCCGACGTGGAGCCTCTGGAATTCGCCGACCCAGGCAATGGACCCGCCGCCCTGGCCGATCTCCACCAGGTCGACGACGGGCACCGTCACCGGATAGCCGGCCGAGGTTTCACTGCGCTGAATGACATAGTTGCTGTTGAGCTTGACCTCGCCGCCTGTGATCAGCCCGCATTTGGCCGTCGTCCCGCCGATGTCGATGGCGATGGCGTCCAACTCATCGATCAAGCGGCCCAACGCCGCAGCGCCCCAGATGCCGCTGGCGGGACCGGACTCGACCATTGTGATGGGGATCTGGCGCGCGCTCTTGACCGTATCGACGCCACAGTTGGATTGCATGATGTAGGGCGTGCAACGCATGCCGGCATCGTGGAGGGCGCTGGTCAGGCGGTCCAGGTAGCGGTGGGCGATGGGTTGCACGTAGGCGGACAGCACCGCCGTGTTGGTGCGCTCGTACTCTCGCCATTCGCGCGTGATCTGGTGCGAGGCCACCGTAGAAACCTCGGGCCAGACCTCCTTGACCCTGACCAGCACTGCCTCTTCGTGAACCGTATTCGCATAGGAATTGATAAAGCAGATAGCGATGGCCTCGACGCCTTCGGCGCGGAAATCGTCGAGGATGGCCGGTAACTCGGATAGGTCCAGCGGCGTGGTCTCTATCCCTCTGTAATTAACTCGCCCCTTGATCTCACGGCGCAGGTAGCGGGGCACAAAGGGCTCGGGCTTGCGGTATTCCAGGTTGAAGAAATCGGGCCGGGTGCCGCGGCCGATTTCCAGGACGTCGCGGAACCCCTCACTGGTGAGAAGCCCTACCGTGGCACCTTTTCTCTCGGTGATGGCATTGATAACAATCGTCGTCCCGTGCACAAATGACGCAAAGTCGCTCGGGCTGATGTTGTTGGCCGAGATGACGTCCATCACGCCCTTTTCGAACTGCGCCGGGGTGGTGTGGCTCTTGCCTGTGACGACCTGGCCATCCGGGGTCACGAACACAAGGTCCGTGAAGGTGCCTCCAATGTCCGTAGCAACTCTCAGCATGTTGAACCCCTCTCTTGATCTTGCTCTCTGTCCATTGCTCAATCCTCTTTCTTTTGCGCAGCCTTGCTCGCTCTCAGTAGCCAGCCTCCCATATCGCGGTAGTCATACTGCCGCTCAAGCCGCCACGGCCCGAACTCGCCTGGCGGCGGTGACTCGTAGCCCCCAACCTTGCTGTGACTCCATCCGAACCGGTTCTTCAGATCGGCTGCGAACTCGGCCGTCTTGAAGGCGGCGATCATCGAATCGATGACCGGCACGCCCAGTTCCTCCTGCAGCACGCGGTAGAAGCCATAGGTTGCCGTGCAGCCCAGGACGAGTACCTCTGCGCCATCGCGATCGATGGCTTCCCGTCCAACCTGGATGAAGCGACGGGCGGTCTCCTCCTCGTCCTGGTGGAACTCGAGCACGCCCAGATCCACCGCCTTGAACGAGGCCAATCGTTCCTTCATGCCATAGCGGAGTGTGTTCTCCATCATCTCTGGGATCCACTTGCGCCGGCCCACGATGATAGAGAACTTGTCGCCAAGAGTGGCGGCAATGTGCACCGATGCCTCACAGGGGGCAACCACCACCATGCGTTCGGCTACCTCCCGGGCCGCTTGCAGCCCCACATCGTAGAAGCAGCCGATGACCACCGCATCAAACCCCTGCTGCTCGGCTTCCATGACCAGGTGCAGAATGTCGACCAAGACCAGGGCCTCATAGTAGCGGTACTCCAGGTGCTCCGGACCCCGGGGCAGGGTGACCATGGTCAGCTCTGTCGACTCCTGCTTCTGCCTCGAGAGGAACTCGTGTCCCTCCGCCACCACTTCAACGCCCACAGGGTCAATGTACAGGATCTTTTGCACCATCTCTCCCTCCTTAGCCACCATGCTCCGCCTAGTCGGACCCACCAAAGAGGTGGCAGCGGACCGTGTGGTCAGGCTCGACTTCGGTCATGACCGGATCCACGCGAGAACAGACATCCATCTTCATCGGGCATCGAAGGTGGAAGCTGCAACCCGTGGGGATATTCACCGGGCTGGGAATCTCGCCGGTCGAGAGGATCTTCTCTGGCTTGAGCTTTTCCTCCTCCTCCGAGATGACGGGGATCGCCGACAGCAGCATCCGGGTGTAGGGATGGTATGGCTTGCGGAAGAACTCCCCCGCCTCGGCAATCTCGCAGATTTTGCCCAGGTACATGATCGCCACCCGCGAGGCGACGTTGCGCATCAGGCTCAGATCGTGGGTGATAAACAGAAAGGAGAGGTGGAATTCCTTTTGCAGCCGGATGAGCAGGTTGATGATTTTGCCCCGGATCGACACATCCAGCGCCGAAGTCGGCTCGTCGAGGATGACAAAGGAGGGCTCGCTGGCCAATGCCCGAGCGACAGCCACCATCTGCTTCTCACCGCCGCTCAGCGCCTGGGGGTATTTGTGGGCATAGTCCTGGGGTAGCTCGACCAATTCCAGAAGGTTAGCGACCTGTTCCTGCAGGTTCTCGTTCGGCCGGTGGATACGCAGTGGCAACTGCAGGATCTGTCGAATATTCTGCCTCGGGTTCAGGGAGGAGCCCGGATCCTGGAAAACGATCTGGATCTCCTTCCTGAGGGACAGGGGGCGCTTTTTCTTGCCGGGGAACAGGTCCTGGCCCCGGAAGCGGATCTCACCTTCTGTGGGCCGGTACATGCCAATGGTCGTGTAGGCGACTGTGCTCTTGCCAGAACCAGATTCGCCCACCAACCCGAAGGTCTCGCCCTGACGAATGGCAAAGGCAACGCCATCCACGGCCTTGACCGTGATGGGCTTCCGTCTTATGGTGCCGGTGTGGCCGATGGTAAAGTACTTCTTGAGGTCTGTGAACGTCATGATGTCGGAGTGCACGGTGTTTGCGTTCACCTGGCATCACCCCCGTACAGGAAGCAAGCGACCTCGTGGTCATCGCCGAGTGCATAGAACGCCGGTTTCTTCTGCCGGCAGATATCCATTGCCTGGGGACAGCGCGGATGAAAGCGGCACCCAGTTGGCGGCTTTATGTACTCGGGAATCCGTCCTGGAATGCCGTCAGAAACGCCGCCTCCTGTCAGCCTGGGGACAGCCTCCATCAGACCGCGGGTGTATGGGTGCGATGGATTGGCGAACAGCTCTTGTGTGCCCGCGACCTCGACCATGTTGCCCGCGTACATGACGTAGACTCGGTCGGCGATTTGCCGCACGACCCCCAGGGTGTGCGTAATGAGAATGACAGAGACGTTCTTTTCCTCCACTAACCCGTGGAGGAGCCTCAGGATCTGATCCTCGATGGTCACATCCAGCGAGGTGCCTGGCTCGTCGGCGATGAGCAGCTCGCGACTGGCGACCAGGGCCATGGCGATGCAGACCCGCTGGCGCATACCACCGCTGAGCTGGATCGGGTAGCTGTCCAGCATGCGTTCCGGGTCGGGCAAGGACACCTCTCTCAATGGGATGAGCGCCTGCTCCCGGATCTGCTTCTTTGACAGTTTCTTACCCCCCGCGGAATACTTGACCACGGCACTCAGTTGCTGGCCTACGGTAAAAACAGGGTTGAGGGCCGCCGTCGGATCCTGAAAGATCATCGAGATGCCTTCGCCCCTCACTTTCCTAAGTTCATTCTGCCCCATCTTTAGGACATCCTGACCCTTGAAAAAGATCTCTCCGCCCACGATGCGAGCGGGAGGCATGGGCAAGATGCGCAGGATGGCCTTCATCGTTGTCGTCTTGCCACAGCCGGTTTCCCCGACGAGGCCGACTTTTTGTCCCTTTTGCACGACAAAGCTAACGCCGTCCAGGACCTTCAGTGTACCGCCATAGACATCAAACTGGACCTGCAGGTCTTTGATCTCCAGCAAGGGTTCGCTGCTCATCTCAGACCTCCTCGGCAGCGAACATGTCGCGCAAGCCATCACCCAGAAGGTTGAACCCGAGGACGATGACTACGATGGCCAGGGCGGGAAAGGCAGAGATCCACCACTGGTCGGGCAGGTAGGTTGCCCCGTCGGCGACCATGGTGCCCAGTCCGGGCTTGGGTGGTTGTACACCCAGGCCCACGAAACTGAGCGCCGAACCGATCAGGATCACCCAGCCCATATCGAGGCTCATCTTGGTAAATATGGGCGAGACGCAGTTGGGGAGGATCTCCCTGAAGAGGATGTGCGACGTGCTCGCCCCGATCGCTACGGCCGAGTTGACAAAGAACTCACTCCGCAATGTGGATGAGAGTCCGTAAACCAGACGCGTATACCAGGGCCACCACATCAGGCTGATGGCCAGCATGGCGTTGAACAGGTTGGGCGTAAGGACAGACGTGATGGCCAGCGCCAGGATCAGGGGCGGCACAGCCAAAAAGATGTCGGTGACGCGCATAATGCCCGTCTCCAGCGCCGACCCTTGATGGTAACCGGCGACCAGCCCCAAGACGACGCCTGGAGGGACGACCAGGCTCAGAACGATCACGCCCATCAGCAGTGAGAAGCGGAAACCGAAAAAGATGCGGCTCATGACATCGCGGCCGATCACGTCGGTGCCAAAGGGATGCTGAACACTTGGAGGTTGGCTGGCATTGGCAAAGTCGACGTAGGCCCCCGCGTGTTCCGGATAGGGGGCCACCCACGGGGCGAATACCGCCAGGAAGGTGACGAGAAGGACGGTGGCCAACCCGACGATCGACATCGGATTGCGGGAGAACTTGTACCAGTTGCGGCCCAAGCTTTCTATCCTCCGGTTCCTGGGCCGGACCTGACTCACTACCTCTGCCGTCATCTCACTCCCCCCTTCCCGGCGCCAGCCGGATTCTGGGGTCCAACCGGGCGACGACCAGATCCACGATGATGTTCACCAGGATAAAGACGACGCCGAGGACCATGATGACGGCCGCGATAGCGTTAAGGTCCTTGCGCAGCATGGCGTTGATCCCATAGCGGGACAGCCCCGGCCAGATAAAGATCATCTCAACCAGAAAGGCGTTGCCCATGGTCGCCGCAAAGTCCAGGCCCAGGATCGAGATCGTCGGGATCAGCGAGGGTTTGAGGAGAAAACTCCCCATCATGACGTTTTCGGGGATGCCGAGCGAGCGCCCGGAGGCGACATAGTCCTTGCTCAGATTGTCGGACATCGTCGAGCGGGTGATGCGGGCCTCCTGAGCCAGCCCACCCATGGCCAGGGCCAGAGCCGGCAGGATCAGGTGCCAGATGGAGTCAAAGAAAGCCCTTGGGTTGCCAGCCAGAAGGGAATCAACCGTCATCAAGCCGGTGACGCGGGGCGGGCGCGGGATGTCCAGGCTCAACCGCCCCATGGTCGGCATCCACTCCAGCGTCATGCCAAACAGGAGCAGGAAGAGAATGGCAAACACAAAGGATGGGGTCACCACCCCAAGATAGGAGATGACACGTACGACATTGTCAGCCCATTTGTCCTTGTGGCGGGCTGACAATGTCCCCAAGAAGATGCCGCCTGTACCCATGATAACGCCCGCAAAGAGGGCCAACTCCAAAGTCGCTGGGAAGAACTCTTTGATATCATCAGCCACCGGCCGCCGCGTCACAAGCGATATGCCGAAATCTCCTTGCAGGGCATCGGTCAGCCAATAGTAGTACTGGGCGTATAGGGGCTCGTCGAGGTGCATCTGCTCCCGAAGGTTGTCCACCACCCACTGCGGAGCCCGGGCGCCCACGGCCATGCGCGCCGGATCGCCCGGCATGATCCGGGAGATGACAAAGATCACGATCGAGAGACCGAACAGGACAAAGATAGAATGAACAGCACGGCGTCCAAGGAAAGACAGTAGACTCATGATCGCCCTCGACAGCCAGTCGATCCAGAGCCCCTGGGGGAGCGCCAGTGATCCCCCAGGGGCTTGGCATTCTGATGCCGCAGCATCAGTACGCGTACGACACCTACGGTCCGGTGACCCCAATCCTGGGCGCAAACATGTTATAGCCCATAACCGGGATGACGTCACCCCCGGCGGTGGGCCAGTCGACAGAGCCCGACTGGTAAGCGTGCTTCTGGACCTGGTCGTAGAGAAAGATAGTCGGGCTGAGATCCACGATTTCGTCCTGTAGATCTCGATATTTGGCGTATCGTTCCTCCTGATCAACCGTGGCCAGGGCATCGTCGATCTTGCCATCCAGCTCCTCGTCCAGCAGCCACTCGTTCTGGGACCAGGTGGCAGCGGCATCGGAGTGGTAGCGCACCTTCAGCAGGCTGCCTGCCTCGGGAAAGTCAGCGGAGACATAGATCGTCACGATGTGGGGACTGGCCTCCATGTCGGCCGTCTCCTCGACCACCGACATCCAGGGCGTGCCCACGATCTCGACTGGGATGCCGACCTCAGCCATGTTGGCCTGGAAGAGGAGTGCCCACTTTTCTTCGGCCGGTACCTCAGTGATCCAATGCACCTCGACTGGGTAGTCCTCGAGCTGATCGGCGTAGGCCGACAGCGCCAACTCCTCCCGGGCTTTGTCCAGGTCCCGCTCAAAGACAAAGACATCGGGGTTGTGGCCCGCGGTAATAGCCGGGACAGGCCCCCGCGACTGTTGGGTCCCGGGCCACTCCAGGCCCACGGCGGCGTCATAGTCAAAGGCGTAGGCCATCGCCCGGCGGAAGTGGATGTCGTCGGTGGGTGGCTTTTTGGTGTGGATCATATAGTAGAACTCAGTGAGGACAGGGAAGGCAGCCACGTCAATCCCTTCCATCGCGTCGAGGGCCTCCAGCGCTTCCACGGTCTGCCACTGGTCAGTGATCTGAAGCTCTCCTCGTGACATCATGGTTCGTATGGTGGCAGGTTCAGTAGTGGCGATGAACCGCACCTCATCGGGCGCGTTCTCGTGGAACGTGCCGAACCAGTCTTCGTTCTTCTCCATGAGGAGATACTCCTCCAGAGGGAACTCTTTGACCGTGTAGGCTCCAGATCCAGCGTCGTGAGTCAAGAGCCACTCTTTTCCAAAGTCGCCCTTGTCGCCATACGGCCCCGGTGTGACGATGTTCTCCATCGCCTGGTCCTCATTGGCAACGTACAAGCGTATCAGGCTGGTGAGGAACAGACCACTCGGCTGGGCAAGCTTGAACTCGACGGTGTCGTCGTCGACGGCTGTGGCGCTTTCGACGGTGCCCAGGAACACGTAAGCCAGACCCTCACCGATCTCCAGGAGCCGGTTCATGCTCCAGGCAACGTCGCCGGCGGTCACTTCGTCTCCGTTGTGAAACTTGACTCCCTCCTTGAGTTTGAAGGTCCAGGTTAG
>CBDUWJ010000002.1:0-33570 GCA_965370895.1 uncultured Anaerolineae bacterium
ACCAGCTGCACCACGGTCGCCCGTGTATCGCCTGTTGATAGACAGCAATGGCCAGATCCAGGTCCCCCTGATTTCGAAAATAGGCGGCCAATGCACTCTCAGCGGTTCTGAAAGCGGGAACGTACGCAACTGCCAGGCCATGCGCCGCGGCCTTGATAGTCTCTGCTCGTGCCCCCGGGGCCTCATCGGCCAGCGCTTTCTTGAGCTCGGCCACGGCCTCTTCTGCCTCTCCAGCAGCAAGATGGAACAAGCCCTCCAGGAGGTGAGGCGAGCTGCCCTTTGGGTCGCTCCTCCAGATGTAGAAACCGCCGATTGTCCTGTCAAGCTGATAGTTCTGCACAATCGCCTCGGCTAACCCAGGAAGCCAAGACAACTGGGATTCTACGATCCGAGCTTGCATCACAACAAGCTTGGGTTTGTTCTTCACGAAATCCTCCACGAGTTGTTCCTTGGCCCAGGCAACTCTCGGAGTGAAATGAAGCACATCCTCTCTTGTAGCATTCATCCTGTCGGCAAGAAAATAGAGGTAGGCCCGGCTGAAAGCGTATATGGTGTCCTGCGGATCTGAATGAGTGGTGATATAGTCGATCGTGTCAGTGAGTTCGATCGCATCCACTTGCTCTTGATACACCCCAGCTCTGTGTGAACTGATAGGCACAAATGGGCCGTCAGTCACGGGGAAACCCCCACCCGGGGTCGGCCTGTCCAAGCTATAGCGCACATAGTATGCCGGCAAGACCAACAGGGCCAGAGTGAGCAGGATTGCGGCCACAGAGGCAATCTCCCACCGCTGGGTCCGCTGGACAACAAACTGCCGCATAGCATAATGAGCACGATATATGGCATACCCTGCCAGCAGATAGATCGCTGCGCCGTCCGTCGGCAATCGAAAGGCCCTTGGCTGGATCGCTGCATGCAACATGAAATACAGGCTTGCCAGGACAATTGTGGAGAACAGCCTCCAGTTGTTTGTCGTCTGCCCGATTTTAACCTTCCTAATCGCCTGGACCAGGACAAGAAGGGCAAGCGCGCCAAAAATCAGAAAAACGCCATATGAAGAGACGCTCGTAGAGCGCAAAAGGGTGTTTAGCCGAGCGGAGAAGGTCTGCAACAAGGCTGAGAAGGAAGCTGAGCCTAGGGCATGGCTCATTGCCCAAGTGGTCATCCCCCGGACCAGGTCCGGCACTGCAGACTGCCGCCAATAGGGAAGAACCATGGGCAATAGGGTCAGGGCCACCACGGACGAGAACACAAGAAGGTCTTTGAGAGTCTCTCGTATTGTCGTCCGCGCTCGCGCAGGCGAGCCACCCTCCTTTGATCTGAAACCCAGGATGCTGTGCGCGAAAAGGCAGATCAGTACGGTCAAAGCTGCGTAGGCGCCAATGTCCTGTCGAAACCAGACCGTGAGGCCAACCACCAGGCCACACAACGCCAACGAGCTCCGATCAAAGCGCCCGACATAGCGGTAGATGACCAACAGGTTCAGTAGGACCAAAAAGTTGGATGGAGCCCTGTGCCACCGGCCGGGCACGATCACGATGATGAGGACGGGGATCAGGGCAAACAGGGGAGGCATGAGGCGTTTGGCGGCCAGGTACATCAGCACAGCGGACAGGGAGAGGACGACTGCCCACAGAAGCCGTTCCACAACCAGGCTTGGCTCGAAAAGCCGGAACAGGAAGGCCACAAGCCAGTAGCGGCCTGGAGGGTGGGGTTGGTAGAAATCTTTGAGAGGCAGTTGCCCGTGGAGGACCCTCATGGCCCCGCTGACGAGACGCCCTTCGTCGTTGCTTAGGGGAACGTACTTGTAGTACGAGATATAGTAGAGTAAGCTCCCCAGCAAGATGGCTGCACAGACCAGCAGAGTGCTGCGGTGTTTCCTCAGCAGCTGGCTCATGCAGGGGGCCCTGCAGCCGGCACCGCAGGTGCTGCGGGCCCTGCCGGATCGAGGAGGCGCGCGCGCTGCGAGATCCCGCCGCCTGTTGAGGTGGGACCGGAACACGGCCACCCACGGGGTGAACATAGCAGCGCGGCTGTCCAACCTCCAGCGACGTTCGAGGATCTGCTGATTGGGTGTTGTTCGTCCATCCAAGCTCCGGAACGGGTGTGATTTGTGCGGATCCTATCCAGGGCGCAACTGGGCACGCCTGTCATTCTAGCACAGGCAGAGAGCTAGTGCAAGTTTCAAGGCTATGGGCCTGGGGTCTCGAGGCCGGTTGCGTCGGCAGACCAGGTCGCCATTGAGCGCAGCCACCACCCAACGCGCCACGCCGACGGTGAACAGGGGGAACTCAATGTGCCATCATGTCCTCATACGAGAATCTGGACGTCGCACTGGACCACCCAGATGTCAAGCCTGACCACAGAGCCGGCCGGGGACCCGCCTGTATCTTTTTTGGAGGTCAGGCGGTATAGGAGTGGGCGGCTCGTGCCCTTGTTCGGTCTTCACGGGCATCTCTTGACGGTTGCCAAACCTGACGTGGCTGGGGGCCCTGTCTATGATCTTGATCTGGTAAGGTGCGCCGCAGTGCGACAGGGCAGCGCCACTTCGTCCCTGACTCCCCCACGACATCCGCCCTTCGCGGGAGGCCTCGGGGGAGGAGCGAGGAAAATGCGAGCGGAAGCTGATAGGCAGGTTGCGCGCGAATTCCATCACTGCCTGGAGGACATTGTGCCCGTTCTAGACCAGCGCGTGTTCGGCTCGCTGGCCAGGGGCGATGCTGCCCTGGAGCCGGACCTGGATTTGCTCATCGAGCTGGAAGAGTCTACGCGCCCTGCGCGATCGTATCAGCGAAATCGCCTGGGAGCTGGGCTTTGAAATGGACCGTGTAGTCTCCACCCTGGTTACCACCCGCGCCGAGTTGGAGCACGGAGCCATGGGGGCCAGGCCCCTCATCCTGTACGTCCAACGGGAAGGCGTCCGACCATAGAGCCCGAACAGCTTGAACCACAGATTCTCCTGGAAGAGCTGATCGCGCTGGCACTGATCCGGAAGATGCAATCACTCCCGCGCGAGCCCGTATCGAGAGTGCCTGCGAATTTGTCCTGGACGAGGAGCAACTCCCTTGCGGGGACAAGTGGGGCTTGGGCAGACTGTACAAAGGGACGGCCGAAGGATTGCAGCTATCCCCTGGTGGCTGGAAGGAACAGGTGTTCAACAGATTCTCAGAGGCATGTATTGCACCGCGGTTGGATTGGCAGAGGTACGCGATGCGTACCGCAAGGGTAAACGGCCCGTGCATGGCATCTGGTTCCTGTCCCTCGCATCCTGGCCGTGAGATTCCGTGCCAGAACACATCTTCCATTTCACAGAGCTCCGTTGGGTCAGACAATGGAATCAGGACCTCGATGGGACCTGCCACCCCATGTGGCGGTAGCCGGCGGATGGAATCAGAGCACTCGGTTCAGGGTGGCAGGGTTCAGAATCCACTTCTCTTGCGCGAGAGCCAAGCATTCCTGTGCCGGGAACACAACCTCGTTCTCGGGAGACCGAAGTGTCAGGGTGCAGTAGCAAAGGACCGTAGAAACAACTACCGGACCGACGACCGGCACTGGGTCCCCTCTCAGTGGAAGTGCTACCTGGGGGCGCTACATTCGTTTTGTCACAGAAAAGGCACCGCTAGAGCAATTGGCGATTCATCTACTGGCACCGCGCCGCCCCGGCCCGCTCCTTCCTTGTCTTTGACCGGCTTTTGCAGTACAATGCGCAGCATGGGAACCGGGGATCTGTCGATGCATCTCCAGCATCCTGGGAGGGCACCGTGCCACTTCACGTCACAGACATCGAGCGATTGAAAACCAAGGTCCGGAAAATGGCCGCCGGACGAGTGCTGGCCGGCGAGGGGGCCGACGTCTGCCTGGACCTGGCCCGTATGGCCGGCTGCCGCGCACGTATCGCCGCGGGCTATGGCCCCTTGAGCCCAGCGCCCCAGGCCGCCCCTGGGGATCGGCTGATCTGGATCCTGGACGGCTTTGCCGAGGTTCATGGGGCTTCCGGCGCCGTCACCCACGTCCGCCAGGGGGAGAGCACGCTCCTGGCCAGCGGGTTGGCCTACCGCCTCGTCTTTCCGCAGTTGAGCCTCTATCTGATCGTGGAACCAGAGGAGCGGCGCTGATGCACGTCGCAGGCCTCGACATCGGTTCGCGGACCATCGCCCTGGTCGAGTGGGATGGCTCCCAGATCATGCGCGCAGTCGTGGTCGACACCGGCACGGACCCCTTGGGCAACGCCCGGGCATTGCTCGCGGGCAGCGCGTTCGACCGCCTGGTAGCCACAGGCTATGGCCGCAATCTTGCCGCCGAGCGCGAATTGGCCGGCGAGGTGATCTCCGAGATCAAGGCCTACGGCCTGGGTGCGTTCCACCTCTACTCCGATGTCGGCACCGTGCTGGATATCGGCGGCCAGGACAGCAAGGTCATCCGCATCGGGTCCGACGGGCGCGTGCTCCGGTTTGAGATGAACGATCGCTGCGCGGCCGGCACGGGCCGCTTTCTTGAGAACATGGCCTGTACCCTAGGAATGGGGGTAGCAGAGTTTGGCCCCCATGCCCTCGCAGCAGACGGCCGGGCTGTGCGTATCTCCAGCATGTGCACCGTCTTTGCCGAGTCGGAGGTGGTGTCCCTCATCGCCCGTGGCGAGAATAGCCAACGCGTCGCTCTGGGACTGCACCAAGCCATCGTGGACCGGGTGGGGGGCATGGTCCGCCGTGTCGGCGTGCGAGAACGTTTTGTTTTTGCCGGCGGCGTGGCGCACAACCCCTGCCTGCAACGGCTCTTTTCCGAGGCGCTGGAAGTGCCCGTAACCGTGCCCGACGCCCCGCAGATGGTAGGCGCCTTGGGTGCGGCGCTGCATGCTGCGCGGGACGGATGACTGATGACGGATGACGACCGGCGAATGACAAACCACGGATCACGAATCACGGATCACGAATCACAAAGCGCGCCCCACGGCTTCAAGAAGCGCTTTTACACCCCGCGCGCCTTTGCTCACGACTTGGGTGACATCCTGTCCCATATGCCCGAGTTTAGGGACACCGCTCGCAGCGGGCGGGTGAGCAGGTCCTTTGCGGAAAAGATCATGATGGCCGTGACCCAGGTCAACGGTTGCCGCTACTGTGCCTACTTTCACACCAAGTTGGCCCTGAGGGAGGGCGTGCCGCCAGATGAGATTGAGAGGTTGCTTGGCCAGGAGATGGGTGATTTCCCTGAGGAGGAGGCGGTGGCGCTGGCCTTTGCCCAGCACTGGGCCGAGACGGCCGGCCATCCCGACCCCGAAGCCGAAAGCCGCTTCCGTGCCTATTACGGTCCCCAGCTCAGCGCCGACGTTCTCAACTGGATGCGAATGATCAACTTTGGCAACCTGGCGGGCAATACCGTCGATGCCTTTCTCAGCCGGTTGCGGGGCGCCCCGGCCAAAGGCAGCAACCCACTTGGCGAGTTCCTGATCTTTCTCCTCTGCGCTCCGCTTACGCTGCCGTTGCTGGCCCGGATACGGCGAGCGCAAGCCTGACGGGAGGCGCTCTTGGCAGACTATATGAGGGCTGTTTACGATTTTCGCCGGGCACGCCGTCGGGCTGCGATGGAACAGATCATGGCCCGCCTGAGGGGCAAGTCGGGGGATCTCCTCTCCTACGAGGAAGTGCGTGGTAAACTCAAGGCCAAGATTAGCAAAGGAACGGAGCTGAGAGAGATTCCCCTCAATGCCATCGTTGGCAGTGTGGGGCGCTACTCCGATTTTACGCGCAGCTTCCTGCCGCGGCAGGACAGCGACGAAGAGCGGTGGGCGCGGGTCCAGATAGCTGTCACGGACCTGGGAGGCCTGCCGCCCATCGAGGTCTATCAGATCGGGGACGCCTATTTCGTGCGCGACGGCAACCACCGTGTGTCGGTAGCCCGGCAGTTTGAGGCGACACACATCCAGGCCTACGTTACCGAGGTCCGCTCTCGCGTTCCGCTCTCGCCCGATGTCCAGCCGGACGAGCTGATCCTGAAGGCCGGGTACGCCCATTTCCTGGAGCGTACCCGGCTCGACGAGATCCGGCCCCAGGCCGACCTGACTCTGACGGTCCCAGGGCGGTATCGGCAACTCATCGAACACATTGAGGTTCATCGGTACTTCATGGGGCTCCGTCAACAGCGAGAGATCCCGTACAAAGAGGCGGTCGGCCGCTGGTACGATGAGGTCTACCAGCCCGTAGTACAGGTGATCCGTGCCCGCGGCATCCTGCGCGATTTCCCTGAGCGGACCGAGACCGACCTCTATCTATGGATCTTGAAGCACCGCGCCGCGCTCGAAGAGGTCTTGGGCTGGCAGATCGATACCGAAGCCGCCGCCGCCGACCTGGCGGCACAATACAGCCCCCGACCGCGGCGCGTAGTTGCCCGCATGGGCGGCAAGATCATGGATGCCGTGACCCCTGACGAGCTGGAGGCTGGTCCTTCGCCGGGACGGTGGCGAGAGGAACGATTGGCAACACGCGCTGATGATCGTCTATTTGCGGACATCCTGGTACCCGTGAGTGGCAGAGAGGTCAGCTGGTTTGCCCTGGATCAAGCGCTGGAGATAGCCCGGCGCGAGGGAGGCCAATTGCGGGGCCTCTATATTGTGCCCTCCGAAGCCCAGGCTCAGAGCGAGGGGACCATTGCCGTGCAGGCCGAGTTCGACCGCCGCTGTGATGCGGCCTGCATCCCTGGGAGGCTGGCTATTGAAGTGGGCAAGGTCGCGCGCGGAATATGCGCACGCGCCCGGTGGACCGATCTGGTCGTCGTCAACGTGGCGCACCCGCCGGGGACACAACCGCGGACTAGGCTAAGTTCGGGATTCCGGACCTTGCTCCGGCGCTGCCCAAGACCGGTGCTGGCCGTGCCGGGGATCGTCTCCCCGCTGAGCCGCGCCTTGCTGGCCTACGACGGCAGCCCCAAGGCTGAAGAGGCACTTTTTATCGCGGCCTACCTGGCGAGCCGCTGGCAGATCTCCCTGGCCGTCGTCAGCGTGCTGGAGAACAGCCTCGTCGCGCAGGAGGCGCTGGCACGTGCCCAGGCGTACCTGGAATCGCGCGAGGTGGGCGCCACCTACGTACAAGGGCGTGGGTCGGTCGCTGAGGTGATCCTGAGTACAGCCGCCGAACAAGATAGCGATCTGCTCCTGATGGGTGGCTATGGGCACAGTCCAGTGGTGGAGGTTGTCCTTGGCAGCGCCGTGGACCAGGTATTACGCGAGAGCCGTCGGCCGATTCTCATCTGCCGTTAGCGGATATCTTTGCCGCCTTGGCTTTTCAATGACCTGCCACCACCAACAGCAGCGAACAGCGGCGACGTGCGAAGCAAACTCTGTGGCACTTGTCTCCGAACCGTCCGAACAGGCCGCGCCTTGGCTGTGGAGATCGCACCAGGCGGCGTCGCGGACCAGGTGCTGCGCCAAAGCTGTCGAGCTGTGCCGGGCCGCTGGTAGCGCTTTGCCTATCGCCTCGGAGCGGATGGTTTTCCAGAGGGAGGGAACTTGCGATGAAACCTATCTACCTTGATTACAATGCCACCACACCCATTGCCCGCGAGGTTGCAGAGGCGATGGTGCCCTACCTGTTCGAGCACTTTGGCAACCCGTCCAGTAGCCATCCCTACGGCGTGACGACCAAGCGCGCCACAGAGGCCGCACGCGCCCAGGTGGCGGCCCTCCTCGGCTGCCAGTCGGACCAGGTGGTCTTTACCAGCGGCGGTACCGAGAGTAACAACTATGCCATAAAGGGCGCAGTGATGGCTCACTGCGACCAGACCCGGCGCGGCGGGGCGGGCCACATCATCACCTCGGCCGTGGAGCACCCGGCGGTCATTGAGGTCTGCCATTGGCTGGAGACGCAGGGCTTTCGCCTCACCGTGTTGCCGGTGGACCGGCACGGCCTTGTGGACCCCGCCGACCTGGAGCAGGCCATCACGCCCGATACTCTGCTGGTGACCGTGATGCACGCCAACAACGAGGTGGGCACGGTGCAGCCCATCGCTGAACTGGCCCAGATCGCCCACCGCCACGGCGCATTGATGCACACCGACGCCGCCCAATCGGCGGGCAAGATCCCCGTGATCGTGAACGACCTGGGCGTGGACTTGCTGTCCGTGGCCGGACACAAGGTCTATGCCCCCAAGGGGATCGGCGCGCTTTACGTCCGTACCGGCGTGCAACTTGTCCAACTGCTCCACGGTGCCGACCACGAGGGCGGCCGCCGGCCTGGCACCGAGAATGTGCTGGAGATCATCGGCCTGGGCCAGGCCTGCCAGATAGCCGGGCGGGATCTGGAGCGGAATGGGGCCCACTTCCAGGCCATGCGCGACCGCCTGTACCAGGGCTTGCTCCGAGAGTTGGGCGATGGGGCGGTCAGAGTGAACGGCCACCCAGAAAAGCGCCTGCCCAACACCCTCAGCCTTAGTTTCCGTGGCATCGAAGCCGACGCCCTGCTGTCAGAGATCAGCGAGGAGGTAGCGGCTTCGGCGGGCGCCGCCTGCCACGCCGGCGGTGTGGACGTCTCGACGGTGCTTGAGGCGATGGCCGTGCCGTTGGAGTGGGCCATGGGCACCATTCGCTTCTCGGTGGGTCGGAGCACCACTGCCGGGGAGGTGGATCGTGCGGTCACGATCGTTGCCGGTGCGGCGCGGCGGCTCCCCGAAACCGCCCTTCTTCTTTTGAAATCGCGTTGACAATTGCCGAGGAATGTGTTAAGATAGCATCAGTTATCCAAGGTTCATTTTGAACCTAGTTGTGGTGTTTATCAGTGATGCTAGGTCTGGTCAGCAAGGTACTGGCTGGGCCAGAGATCGGGGAAGGAGGTCGCGTGTAGACGACGTAGACTGGAACCAAATGGATGACTTGGGAGGTCACAATCCATGATCTTAGAACTTGTCGTGCGTATATTAGGTATGATCCTCCTGGGGGTAGCGGGTTGGCGTCTGGGGGATTTTTTAGCCAACAATGTGCTGCCGGAGCCTCAGCTCTGGTATGTGATCGTCCCCACCCTGGTCGGGGCGGCAGTAGGGGCGCTCATAGCCCCGTGGGTGACGATCAAGCCGATCCTTTACCTTCGGCGCAAGATCCAGGAGCTTCCGGCTAGAGAGCTCTTTGCCATCATCATAGGCCTGGTTGTGGGTCTGCTCATCGCCGCGCTGCTATCACCGGTCCTGGCCAACTTGCCGACGCCCTTCGGGGAAGTACTGCCGTTCGTCGCGGCGGTGCTCTTTGGCTATCTGGGTGTGGTGGTGGCAACCATGCGCCGGACTGACCTTGTGTCGCTCCTCAGCAGCCGGTTTTCCAAGAGTACTGAAGCATCCCAGGATGAGCGATTGGTTCTGCTCGACACAAGTGTCATTATTGATGGCCGGATCGCTGACATTAGCCAGACCGGATTTGTCCCGGGCACGATGCTGGTACCCCGTTTCGTGCTGAACGAATTGCAGCACATCGCCGATTCCGCCGACAGCCTGCGGCGCAAGCGAGGGCGACGGGGGCTGGAGATGCTAAATCGCCTCAAGGAGGAGTCGGTAGTGCCCGTGCGTATTACCGACATGGACACGCCAGAGGCTCGCGAAGTAGACGACAAACTGGTCATGCTGGGTAGAACCCTGGGCTGCGCCATCATGACCAACGACTACAACCTGAACCGGGTGGCGAAACTCCAGGGCGTGGTGGTGCTCAACATTAACGAACTGGCCAACGCCGTGAAGCCGATGCTGATACCTGGGGAAACGATTTCCATCGAGATTATCCAGGAAGGCAAAGAGCTGGGACAGGGCGTGGGCTATCTGGACGACGGCACGATGATCGTGGTCGAGGAAGGACGGCCGTATATCGGCCAGACGATTTCTGTTCTCGTGAAAAAGGTCCTTCAGAAAGCCGAGGGACGGCTGGTCTTTGCGCAGCCCAATGTGCGCGGGTGAGCGAGACATGACTGTTATCACCCTCTCCCGACAACTCGGTGCTCATGGCGAGGAGATTGCGGCCGGGGTAGCCGCGGCACTGACCTTGCGACTGATTGATGCCGAGACGATTGACCAGGCGGCGAAGAGAGTCGGCGTGCCGCACGACGCACTGGTTGAGTTGCTGGACGAAAGGCAGCGTGGCCTGGCTGCCCAGGTGCTCAACGCCTTGCGTACCATGCCCAACCTGCGAGGCAGCCCTGCCTTTGCAATGACGCCGGTTGGCGATGATAGCCCGGCCATTCCCGAACCATCCGGCTTGACTTTTCCCTTTACCGGCCTTTTTTCACCGACAGCACCACCGATCAGCGCCTCTTTGGGGGGCTATGTGCATATGGTTGGCCTGGTGGTCCGAGGGCTAGCTCGCGAGGGTGACGTGCTCATCGTCGGCCGCGGGGGACAGGCTCTGCTCAGGATGTATCCTGGCGCTCGGCACGTGCAGATCGTCGCCCCGCTGAACCACCGGATCGAGGTCGTCATGGCCCGCGAGGGATTGGATCGCCGGGATGCTCAAGGTCGGATCCGGGCCAGTGACCGGGCTCGCTTTGACTATGTGCGCCGCTATCACAACGTAAGCTGGCTGGACTCTACCTTGTATCACCTCGTGATCAACACTGGCCGGATGCCCAATGCCACGGCAGTGGAGCTGATCGTTGCTGCGGAGCAAGCCCTTGCACAGCTACCGGACGGGGATGATGTGGATGAATAGAGGAACGCGAGACACGGGCAATGCGCCCTGGGGTTGGAAGTGGATTTGCACCTGTTCAGGGGGATGCTGCCGGTGAGGAGGGCGGCATCTCACCCCCGCGGCGCCAACTGCAGTCCTTGTTGGCGCAGAGACCCTGATCCAGATTCAACCAGAGGGAGGAACAGAAATGGCACTGACCGTTTTCAATTACCTGACCCGCCGGAAAGAGGAATTCAAACCAATCCGCGAGGGCTCTGTCAGCATCTATGTCTGCGGACCGACGGTATACGACCATGCCCATATTGGCCACGCCAAAGCTTACATAACGTTCGACATCATCGTGCGCTACTTGCGCTACCTGGGCTACCAGGTGCGCTATGTGCAGAACATCACTGACGTCGGACACCTGACCGGCGACACCGACGAAGGCGAAGACAAGATCCTTAAGCGAGCTGTGCTGGACCGGGTCGAGCCTATGGAGCTGGTTGAGACCTACATGCGCAGCTACTTCGAGGACATGGATGCGCTGAACATTGTACGGCCCGACATCTCTCCCCGTCCTAGCTGCCACGTCACCGAGCAGATCCAGATGGCCGAACTCCTGCTGGAGAGAGGGCATGCCTACGAGGTCAACGGTTCGGTCTACTTTGACGTGTCCACCTGGCCCGAATATGGCAAACTCTCGGGGCGCAGGGTGGAGGAACAGGAGGAGGGCGCTCGGGTGGCCGTCAACCCCGAGAAGCGCCATCCGGCTGACTTTGCGGTCTGGAAACATGCCGAGCCTGGTCACATCCTGCGTTGGCCCAGCCCCTGGGGCTGGGGTTATCCTGGTTGGCATGTCGAATGCTCGGTCATGGCCACCAAGTACCTGGGTCAACCCTTCGACATTCACGGCGGGGGCTTGGAGAACATATTTCCCCATAACGAGTGCGAGATCGCACAAACCGAAGCAGCCACGGGGGAGCCTTTCTGCAATTACTGGTTGCTGAATAATATGGTCGGCGTGGATGGGGTCAAGATGGGCAAGAGCCTGGGCAATGCCATCACCATCAAGGAAATGCTGGCCCGCCACAGTCCTATGACCATTCGCTTCTTTGTGCTGAGCAGCCACTACCGCTCGCCGACCGATTTCAGCGAGACCGCGTTGGAGGCCGCCGGCCGGGGACTGGGACGGCTGACCAGTGCTGCGGGCCTGGTTCGCGAACGGCTGCGGTACGCTGAGGGCAAGGACCTGGATCCCGAGTGGACGGCCAAGCTGGATGGCTACAGGGCCCGCTTTGAGAAGGTCATGGACGACGACTTTAACACGCCCCGCGCCATTGCCATCCTATTCGACCTGGGCCGGCAGGTGAACGGTCTTCTCAACTCTGGCCAGCCGGTGAGCCGGGCGACGCTGGGAGCGATCGACAGTCTTTACCGGGCACTGGGCGGCGACGTGCTGGGCATCCTCCTCGATGACCAGGGCGGCCCAAGCCGCGCTTCCCAGGCCGATAACGATCTGGTGGATGGCCTGGTGCGGGTGCTCATCGATATGCGCCAGGAAGCCCGTCAGGCTGGCGACTGGGCCAGGGCCGATGCCATCCGCGAGCGCCTGACCGACACGGGTGTTGTCCTGGAGGACGGCGCGGAGGGGACGCGCTGGCGCCTGAGCCGCTAGGGGCATGCGAGAGATACTCTACGGCCGCCAGCCAGTTCGCGAGACGTTGCGGGCCGGCCGGCGGCAGGTGTTCAAGCTGCTGCTGGCCAGAGGGGTCAAGACCACGGGGATCGTGGGCGAGATCCTCAATCTGGCACAACGTGCAGGCGTACCGGTCCAGATGGTAGACCGGCAAGATCTGTACAAACTGGGTGGCGAGGTCCATCACCAGGGCCTCGCCGCCGAGGTTGCTGGCTACCCCTACGCGGACCTGGTTGGTCTGCTGGATGCCGCCGAACGGGCTGATGAATCGCCTTTCCTGTTGCTACTGGATCACATGCAGGACCCTCAGAATCTGGGCTCCCTGCTGCGCAGTGCCGAGGCGGTTGGCGTGCATGGCGTCGTGATCCCCCAGCGCCGGGCCGCCGGAGTGACGCCGGCGGCGGTTCGTGCCTCGGCCGGCGCAGCAGAGCACGTCCGCGTTGCGCAAGTGACCAACTTGGTGCGGAACATGCAGACGTTGAAAGCCGGTGGTGTGTGGCTTGTGGGGTTGGAGGCGCTGCCCAGCGCGCAGCTCTACACCCAGGCGGATCTGAGAGGCGCCCTGGGACTCGTCGTCGGCGGCGAAGGCCATGGGCTCGCGCGCCTGGTTCGGGAAACCTGCGACTTTCTCATCCGGTTGCCAATGTCCGGCCATGTAGCGTCTCTGAACGCAGGCGTGGCGGGGGCCATCGCCCTGTACGAAGTCCTCCGCCAGAGAACAATGTCCGATTAGGCGTCCATGTGGCAGGATCGCCGACCGAGCCCACCCGCACGCTGTTGGGGAAAGAGAAAAGCCTCTCTGGGTAGAGAGGCTTCTGGTGGGCAGGGAAGGATTTGAACCTCCGAAGGCTGAGCCAGCGATTTTACAGACCGCCCCCTTTGGCCACTTGGGTACCTGCCCATATTGCAGCGTAACACTGGCCAGGCCCTATTATATCCATCCCGGGCGAAATGTCAATCTTCAGCGTGGGCTTTGCGCCCCAGGAAGAACCGCCCAAAGTTGCTGGCATATTCCGGCAGGTGGCGCCACGTGTCGGGACTGATCGCCTTGCGCCAGACGCGGCCGGGCCGCAGGTAAAAGCGCCGGTAGGCCTCGTGCCACTTGCGTTCCACCAACTCTGCCGGCAGCGAGGGCAGCTCGTAGCGGGGCTTTTCATCGTGGATGGCATAGTCGCGCCAGTCCATGCTGAACAGCCGGCCGTCTCGCTGTGCGATCTCCCACAGCTCGGTGCCCGGATAGGGCGCGGCGATCATAAAGTTCGCCAGATCGGGGTCCAGTTCCAACGCGAACCGTATGGTGTCCTCCATCGTGTCTTCCGTGTCGGCCGGCAGGCCAAAGATGAAAAACCCCATCGTCTGGAGCCCGGCGGCCTTGGCTTCCTTGAATGCGCGGCGCGAGTCGTCCAGCGTCTGCCGTTTCTTGATGGCATCCAACACGGCCTGGTTGCCACTCTCCACGCCAAAGCCAACCCGCTTGCAGCCGGCCCTCTTCATCAACTGGAAAAGCTCGGCGTCGGAATGGTCGACGCGCATGCCGTGAACCGTGATCCATGGCACCTGGGTCAATCCTTCGTTGATGAGCAGGCGGCATATCGCCTTTGCCCGCTCCAGATTCAGGTTCCACACGTCGTCGGTGATGCCGATCTCGGTGGCGCCCATCTCCTGCACCAGGTAGCGCCACTCAGCCACCACATCCTCCGGCGAGCGGTCGCGCCAGGTGTTGCCCGTGATCGGCTTGGAGCAATAGATGCACTGGTAGGGACAGCCCCGGCTCGTGACCAGCGTGTAGGACCGGGCGTTGGGGTCCAGCCCGTCGGTGATCGGCTGCAGGTTGGTGTAGCGATCGATCTTGAAAAGATGATATGCTGGCCAGGGGATGCCCTCAAGGTCCTTGGGCAAGGGCCGAGGGGCGTTGTGCACGACGCGTCCGGCCGTGTTTCGCCAACTCGAACCCAAGATCGGTTCAAGGTTGCAGGCTGCAAGTAGCAAGTTGGGATCGTTCCGCCCCTCGTCCTTTGCTGCTTGTTGCTGTCGTTCGATCTCCTGCACGATTTCGACGAGGGTTTCCTCCGCCTCGCCGCGCACCACCAGGTCCACCTCGGATCGTTCCATCGACTCGTCGGGCATGAGGGTCAGGTGCGGGCCTCCGAGGATGGTGATCGCCCCCTGCTCTTTTGCCAGGGCTGCCGCCTCCCATGCCTCGTAGATGAGAGGCGTTGGGCTGGAGATGCCTACAACGTCGTAGCGCTCCTGTGCCAGGTGCGAAGCCAAAGGCTGGTCCTCGATCTCGGCGTCGAACAGTGTCACGTTGTCATAGCCGGCAGCAATCAACGCCCCAGCCAGGTAGCCCAAGCCCATGTGGATGTGCGTCCGCGAACTCCACACGGTCGATTTGGGACTGACTAACAGAATCCTCATTCCAACTCCACACCAGCATTCCGCACTTTGGAAGAGCTTTTGTGCGTTCTCCGTCTTCCATTCTACCATAGAACCTTTCCACCGCAAACCCCACCGCTACGGCTTGCATGGCTTGAGATGGGATGCAATCTTTAGACAGTCTATGGCCCCAGGTCGAAGTTTGATTCTGACCGCTCTGTTTCTGTCATCACAGGCAATTGACGGCACCCCTACTGTCTGTCCTGCACAGAGGAGTACCGTGCCTTGGCGCTCGCAACGGACCGAACAAACCCATACCAACGCCGGCCTGGGCCTGGTATGGGCGACAACACGGTGCGTTCAGGTCTCCTGGCTCACCGTCTTGGTCAGACACACGGCGACAAAGAGGGCCAAGGCCAATAGGCTCATGGCGATACCCGTCTCGAAGAGGGGCATGGTCCAGGCCTTTTCCTGACCCGGCTGGCGGAACATGAAGAGATTTACAAAGACAAAGGACAGCGTTGATCCCACCAGCAGGCCCCAGCCAACGACCTGGCGCACCCAGCCCCGCGCCCCCAGCCGATGGGCGATGAGAAAGGTGACGATGACGGCCGACAGGGTGGCCAAAATGTGCCAGTGCCCCACCAGGATCGTCCGCTCCACCGCCAGGTAAGCTGGCGAGCGGTACGTCTCCATGTTCAGGGCGACGTAGACGCCCGGGACGGTGACCACGAAATTCACAAAGATCAATTCGAAAAAGATGCCAAAGCGGATGGGGTCGGCGAACAAAGCTCGCAGCCTCTGGCCCAGGCTAGCCGGTCCGTTTCCCAGTCGCTCACGAATCAGCCTGGTGAACCCCCAAATGGCCACAAGGATGGCGCCAGGGAGCAAAAAGGCCGAACCGATGTTGATGACCTTGTGCGCTCCTTCCCAACCGATGACTGACCAGGTGGCAAAGGTCACGACGATGGTGCCCACGATGATAAGGGGAACGGCGATCTTGTGCACCCGGCCTTCGACACGGAATGTACGGATGACCAACAGCAGGATCATCACGTCGATTAGCGTCAGCATGATGTGCAAGTGGGCGATGATCATCAGTTGGAACAGGGTGTGGGGATCCTGCCGGACTATGTCCTCGGCCAGAAAGGCCACAAGGCCATTGCCGAAAAAAGCCCCTGCCGCCCCGCCGATGGTCGCCGAGATGAGGGTAAAGACTGCCACCAGGAAAAAGGCCACCGGTTCCAGCGGCACGCCTCCCAGGTATGCGTAGCGGGTAGGGTTAGTAGCCCAGCGCCGCGAGGGATACAGGGCGATCGCCAGCAGGACGCCGGCGTAAAAAACCAACGATAGGCCGACCAGGTAGACGCCATGGGCGATCCAGTTACGCCCCCCGTAGGCAAAGGTCATTCCCCCCAGGCTGGTAAGCATGTAGCCAGCGGTGATGGGCACCACGATGGAGCGGCGTACGTCCTTCTCCTTCTCTGGAGGTCCCATGGGCACCTGGTCGAGGACGAGGTAAACCAGGGCAGCAACAAAGGGAATGGCCAGCGAGTGGTAGAGCATGATGATGCGACCTGCGCGATGAACATCGCTCAAGTCCACGCTGAGCAGCTCAGCCAAGCCTAGCCCCCGCACCGGCCCGGAGAAAAGCGACAGGCTGCCCACGATTAGGGCATCCCAGGCCACGACCAGGATGAGCAGCCCAGGCAGAGAACCAAACAGGCGCTGGATAACACGTTTGACGACGTTGGATGATCGTTGCATCTTTGCCTCGGTACGCAGTTACAGTAGAGCGAATCTCGCTTTGCCAGGAACGGCCTAGCCGAGCTGGACTCGGGCCCGGCGACCAAGGGTTGAGCCAAGCGCGCGCTGGCCCAATCCCCTCATAGCTTTCCCAGGTCCGCCGGGTCTCGCACGTCCACACTCAAGGGGCGCATTATACCCCATGCCGGCTGCCCAGGACAAATGTCAATTGGCCGAGCGCCCGGCCGGTGCGGTGTTGCCCATCGGGTTTCTGGATGGCAGTGTCTACGGCCTTGTGGGTAACCTCACCGGCTGGCCTCGTGCCTCCGCCACAGTACGATGACCATCAGGACAAGAAGGATCAGCAGGGTCAGCGCGCTGATCCCAAGGCCGGCATACCAAGACACCGGCTGAAAGGTCATGGTCACCTGGTGCACACCGGCCGGAACCGCCACGGAGCGGAAGGCGTAATTGGCCCGCAGGATCGGCGCCGGTTTGCCATCCAGTTCGGCCCGCCAGCCGGGGTAGAATGGATCGCTGAGGAACAGGTAGCCCTCAGCCGGGCTGTCGATCTCTATCTCCAATGCGTCCGGTTCGTAGCGCACAACTTGCACCACGGCTTGTCCCCTGGCCTCGACGTCCAGCGGCCGGCCACCCTCCAGGACTACCGTGGCGGCGGGGTCGAATCCAGGTTCGTGGATGTGCGCCCAGGCATCCTCGTGATCGGCGGCCACGATCGCCCGGTGAGCCACAAAGGCGCGTGGCAGAGACGTCTCGTTGAGGTAGACGTTCACCGCGGGGTCGGCGTCAAAGGCCAGGCTGAACTTGTCCCAATCCAGCGTGACCTCTTTGCTGCCCAGCACGTAGCGCACCCCCAACAGATCGTAGAGCCGCGTCGAACGCCCACCGGTGCCCTCCCAGTAGCGGGCAACATCGGCAATGACAAGGGGGTTGTCCACGCCGCTCACATCGTACAGGCCAGCCAGCAAAGCCAGGTCGGGCTGCCAGTCGCCCCACACATCAGTTCGCGAGTCGATGCGGAACATGTCAGGCTCGCTGTCGAAAAAGTCCACAATCAATGGGTGCTCAAAGCCAGCCGTGGGGGCTTTGTTGCCCAGGTCGGTATAGGCTCCCACCGTTGCCAGATCCAGGAAGACTAACCCGACCGCCAGCCAGGCCAGCACGCTGCGCCGTGGGTGTCCCGCTCGGCGGGCACTGAGCCAGGCCAGGCTTGCTCCCAATATCAGCAGGGCAAATATCACTCCACTGCCCGCCGCCGACACCCGCCAGAACACGGTTGGATCGCCGTCCTGCGCCTGGTAGATCACCAGGTAGGCCCACGCTCCGCCGATGATGACTGCGGCCCCTCCAAACCAGATCAGCCCGCGCCATACTTTCTGGAAGGCCCCGCGCGTCTGGCGGTCCATCGGCCTGAGTAGATGATCCAGGCCCATGGCTGCCAGGCCGGCCAGGGCAAAGTCAAGGAGCAGGACTGCGCGTGCCGGGGCACGCAGTTGCCCGAATCCAGGCAGCAGCCAGTACGCCCAACCGTGAACCACAGATGACCCGCCCAGAGCCAGCAGAAAGGCGACGACGGCCAGGATGACGAACATGCGGATCCGCCGTCCGCGCCATAACAGGACTGCCAGGGCGGCCAGGATCAGCGGGAAGATACCCACATAGCCAACCGCTACCCGGTCCCAGACGCCCCAATAGAGGGCAGGCTCTCGGCTGCTGAACAGGGCTGGCACCAGCATCTCGCCCAGCAGCCCGGGGACCAGGGAATATCGGGCGGCGCTTTCATATGGTAGCGTGGCGCGGGGGCTCAGACGGGCGTACTCCACAGCGGGCAGCAGCACCAGCGCCGAGAGGCCGATGGCCACGGCAGCGGTGACGGCCAATGCCAGGAACGACCACGCCCAGCCGCGTCGCTCTCTGTGGGCGGCGATGGCTTCCGCAACCGCGGCCACGGCAAGGGCCAGGCCGATGAACAGCGTGATCTGCAGGTGGCCCTCCAGCGTGGCGAGGCCAAAGGCGACGCCGGCTCCTACGGCCAGGCCCAGACTCCGGGCCCGCAGCGCCCGCCAGAAGAGTAGAAATACCAGCGGCAGCCA
The DNA here is from genome assembly GCA_965370895.1 of uncultured Anaerolineae bacterium. Classification (GTDB taxonomy): domain Bacteria; phylum Chloroflexota; class Anaerolineae; order JAAYZQ01; family JAAYZQ01; genus CBDUWJ01. The sequence goes on from CBDUWJ010000002.1 coordinate 18,563, forward strand.
GGCAGCCACACCGATGAGGTTAAGGTTGCCAAAATGGACGATGAACATGTCGCAGAACATGTAGGCAATAGCGCCGGTGAGGGCAGCCGGGACCCGCATAGGACGGCCGGGTTCCAGGTAGCGCAGGCAGAGGTACATGAATAGCCCAGCCAGAAAGACGTGCAGGACGGCCATCCACACCATCGCCCTGTAGGCAAAATCAGGCGCCAGCAGGAAGAGGAGCAGGTTGGGCGGGTAGAACAACCCCGTCTGCATGTCGGCCAAAAAGGGCGCACCGCTGTAGAGATGGGGGTTCCACAAAGGCAGATCCCCAGCCCGTAGACTGGCTGCTGCAAAACGATAGGTGGGAAAGAGGAAGGAGACCAGATCGCCACCGCCGGCTGGTTTCCACGCGTCTGGGGTGAAGAGGATGCGCCAGAAGAAGCCGAGCGTTACCAGCAAGAGGACAGCAGGCGCCAAGAGCTCGCGGATGAGGGACTGACGGTTATGGGTCATAGCTTTCCTCTCCTACTTCCAACTTTTAATCTCCGAGTTCTATCGTCCCCAGCAGGATGGCATCGTCGGGCAGGGGATTTCCGGCAGCGTCAGAGGCAGGAAGTCGCGCCAGTGTCGCCAGGAGATACAGGCCGGCCTCGATCTGATAATTGCCGGGCGGAGCGTCAGCCGGTACGGTGAGCACGTGCACATCAAGGATGACCTGGCCGGGCTGCCATGTGGTAGTTGGGTAGTGGCCGCCGTCCGGTTGGCCGTCGTGCCCGGCCCAAAGTGGACCATCCATCGACGGGTTGTGCTCGCCGAGCAGGTGCGTAAACACCGTGTAGCTATCGTCCAGCGGAGCGAGGGCCTGCCAGTGAAGGGTCAGGTTGACGCTGTCCCCCGGCGCGATCCGGTCGGCGTCCAGCGAATAGCCCAGCAGCCGGACAACGCTGCCAAACACGGCATCGACAGGATGATCGGGCACCGGGGCGGCCGTGCGGCCCTCGGCCGTGGCGGGCAAGTGGTAGGCAGCAGCATAAAGGCGGCCATAATCATCGGTCAGGGTCCAGATTACCTTGCCATCGGGACGCGTCCGCTGAAGTGCAGGTAGCGTGGCTGCGTCCTCGCGGACAAGTGCAACGACGGTCGCCGCCTGGCCTGGCGGGGGAAAGACCAGCCCCGCCCGCCCGTCAAAGGTGGCAAGGGGACGGTGGACCAGGAACTGCAAGGTAAAGTGCTCGCCCGTGGTGGGTGTCAGGTAGACGTCCTCACCGGTGGGTAAGGTATTGACATAATCTGCGACCTCGGTCAGACCCACGTCGTAGGCATAGAACAGGTCCGGGCTTTGGCTCCAGGTCAGGAAATAGGCTCGCGCGCTCGAGACTCCGGAAAAGGTCAATCCCACCGCCAGCAAGACGGTGACGCAGACCTGACAGGTTTTCCGGAGCCTTTCAGGTCTCAGGCTGGTGGCACCCTGCCACAAAGTCCATCCGCCCAGGGCGCCAAGAAGGGCCAGGGCCGGTGTGGCGCCGATGGCCCGGCCAAAGTGGGGTGCATGCTCGGTGACGAGGGTCGGCAGGATCATTACCCCCAGCCAGATCAGTGGCAACGCTGATCTCGGCCGGCCGCGCAGCGACCCGAGCAACGCCTGCCCAAGGCCGACCATAAAGAGGAGGGCCAGAAAGGGGTCCAGAGCTGGACGGCCGGGCAGGTTGCTGCGTGGATTGGCATCACCCTGCAAGAAAAACATCCCCAGCACTCGGGGAAGGTTGTCCCCCACCGCCTGCCAGGGGCTCGCTGGTGAGCTCGCGCCACCTACCAAGGCCACACTGGCAGGTCGCTGCAGGAAGTTGTCCGGATGGGTGACAAAAAAGACGACGATGGGCGCGGCGACCAACACGGCTACCACGGTTGTCAGAAGTAGCCCCCGTCCATGGCGGCGGAGGAATCCGCGCTCGACGACGGCGGCGTATGCGACGAATAGGACCGCCACGACGGGCACGAAATAGCCGGCTTTGTAGGTGTATGTACTTCCGCCCAAGGCCAGTCCAGCCAGGACGAAGGCAGGCCAGCCACCGGAATTCAGCCCTCGAGCCAGGGCGGCGAGGCTCAAAGTCGCGAAAAAGGGTACCAGGATCGGTTCCATGCCGATGCGGCTGAAGCTAAGGTGCCAATACAGTATGGCCAGTATCAGGGCAGTACCGAGGCCCATTATCTGTCCTCGGAGACTCATCTGATCCTCCGCCTTGCTCCTGCGGGGGCGCCCGTTCGGTGCTTCTGATGGTGTCCTACGCTGGCGTGGGCGGCCCCAGTGGGAGGTTCGAAAGAGTTCGCGACCCAGCCACCAGGCCAGGGGTATCGTCAGCGTGCCGACAATGGCCGATGGCAATCGCACAATCCACGGCTCCGGTCCCACCAAACCGAGCGCCGCGGCCACCAGGTAGATGCCCAGGGGTTCCTCGCCCATATCGCTCTCAAAGAAAAGCCGGAGAGGAGCGCCTTCGAGCAGCGCCCGGGCCGTGATGCCTTTGAACCCCTCGTCAAAGTGGAGGCCGGGTGGCAATGACGGCAAACGATGAAAGCGGAGGGTGGCAGCGAGCAGGGTGATCAACAGGATAGCCCCCACCTCCAGGGAAGTTTCCCAGGACTTCCAGGGCCTCACGGACGTTGGACGTCTATGGCCTTTGCTCATTCGACCACCACCTCGATGGTACCCAGCAATACCCGGTCCCCAAGGGGCTCGCCTGTATCGGGAACACGGACTGGCAAGCGCTCAAGGGTGTCCAGCAAGTACATTCCCACTTCGAGGGTGTGGCGTCCAGGCGTGGCGCCGGTGGCAACGGTCAGGGCATAGTTGTCCTGGATGACCTGGCCGGCGGTCCAGCTATCAGTGGGCAGAGCGCCGCCCTGAGGCTCGCTGTCCATCTGCGCCTGGACCTGCTCGCCGGCGTCCAGTAGGTGGGTAAAGACGGTGTAGCGTTCGGTGATGGGGGCCAAGGCCTGCCAATAGAGCGTAAGGAGAAGTGTGCCGCCGGGAGCCACCTGGCTGGCGCTCAGGGCATAGCCCAGAAGCCGCACCTGACCTCCCAGTTCGGCATGCAGCGGATGCTGAATGGTGTCGCCAGCCGCGGCGGGCGTCATCACGTATAGCGAGAGATCAGAATCCACCCAGCCGCCAAAGTAGGCCTTGCTACCGTGAGTCGCCAACCAGCGGGAAAGATAGCCGTCGGGGTCGTATTCCGCCGGATTGCCAAACCGGACGAGCCACAGGCGGGGGTGCCGGGCGGCGATGTCGGCCAGGTCACGGGCTGTGTTGGGATCCTCCAACGCATACTCGTAGCGTGGGAACAAGTGCGCCTCCAGCCCCTCCGGCTGGTAGTACTCAAAGATCGGACCCTGGAGTTGGTTGGCCAGGATGAGGCCATCGCCAGGCTGCGCATTGGCCTGAATGTAGGCCATCATCTGGCCGTACTGGCCCTTGAGGTTAGCGTCATCGGTATAGTAACTGCACAGCCCGAACCAGCTCCCGGCCAGCAAGGCAACCGCGCCCACGGCGCTCAGAGGCCGCCACAGGTGACTCCAGGCAGTCACGCCCCAGGCTGCCACGATGTAAAATGCGGGAGCGATGAGAAGCAGGTAGCGGGCATAAAAAAAGGGCATGATAGGGTTGACCGCCCAGGCGAGAAGAAGGGGGAGGAAGAGATAGGCCACGACAAGCCATGGCTCTGGCCGGCGGCGGTGGAACGATGCCAACAGACCAGAGACGACGGCGATCAGGAAAAGGATTGTGATCACCCCAGCAGCGACGGGTGGAACTGCCTGGCCAGCCCCAAAGGCGGCAAAGGTTTCCCGGGCGATATGGGAGGCGATGGACAACCCCCACTCGTCGAATCGTGTGCTGGCCTTGCCGCCGAGAAACTCGCTCTGGACGGCGATCCAGGGGAGATATGCCAGCACAATGGCTCCCTGCACGGCCAGCCAGAGGGCCAAAGCGGATCGGGGTCGTAAGGCAGAACGTCGCCTGTGGAACAGAACGGAGATGATGACGAGGTTCTCGGCCAGGATGACAAAGATGGCATAGTAGTGGGTATAGATAGCGGCGAGAGTCGTGACGAAATAGGCCAGCCATGCTCCGCGAGACCGTGGCTGCTGGAACGCGCGTATGGCCCAATAGACCGAAGCAGCGGCCAACAGGGTGACCAGGCCGTACATGCGGGTCTCCTGCGCGTAATAGATCAAGACCGGCGAAGCAGCGACCAAGAGGGCAGCCAGCATGCCGCCTCCCCAGGCTGCCCCCCGCCTGCGGGGCGGACTGAGGGGGGGAAAAGCGCGATTACCCAGGACGTAGGCGACCGGTACAGTCAGGGTCCCGATCAGGGCTGAAAGAAAGCGTGTGGCCAGGGGCGACGATCCAGCCAGGCGCAGCCAGAGGTAGAGCAGAAACGGGTAGAGGGGTGGGTGGGTGTCGGCCCCACCGGCGACGACCTGGGGCAGGGGTTGGCTGCTGAGCCAGATACTGAACGCCTCATCGCCCCAGATGTCCTGACGATCGATGGCGTAGCACCGCAGACCAAAGGCCAACAGGACAATGAACAACACACCAAGATGGAACCGCCGAGCGAGCGCCCCAGTCATGGCAGCAGTCTAGCATAACCCCAGTGTTTTGGCAACCTCTTCCTAGCGCGCCAACAGAACAGTCCCTGCTCCGGCCGCGGCCGGAGCAGGGACTGCCAGGTCCCAATGTGGCCCGCTACCCGATTCGCTCTTCCAGGAGGGCAATGACCGTATCAAGCTTCTCAAAGAGCTGCCGCCAGAGCTCCTCGTGTGGTGAGGGTGGTGGCGGCGGTGGTGGTGGCGGTGGAGGGGGCTCGCCGCCAGGCATAAACCCGAGCGTAACATCCAGGTGGCGGGGGGTGCCCAACACTCGCCCCAGCCCGATTACTGCATCGCTGTTCCCCGCGGATCCCTTCACGAGGGCCAGGTATGGCCCTCGGCCGGGTACGGGATACTTGGAATCGGTCTCCAGCGGGAAACGCGCCGCGCCATCAGCGCCGGTTTCCAGGGCATGACCTGCCGTTCCATCCCAGCGTCGGAAGGACACAGGGATGCCCTCCAGTGGATTCCCTTGCTCATCCAGGACCGTGATCTTACATTCGTGGATGTCCACGACCTCACGGAGTTCGGCCAAGCGGTAAGCGTCAGGTTCAGGAGATGCATGATGCTCCACTGTCCCGAAGAGATGCTCCAGCCAGGCCACGTCTCGCGGTTGACCATCTTTGTCAATGATGTCAAAGCCTGGGGAGGGAGGAGGTGGCGGCGGTGGGGGTGGTGGTGACGGCGGCGGTGGCGGCGGTGGAGGTGACGGCGGTGGTGGTGGTGACGGCTCCTCCAACTCTTCCAGCCGATAGGCAACGTCCAGGTGGCGGTGGTTGGTGGCCCCCAACATGCCCAACCCGCTCAAAAAGTCGGCTGGGCCTGACTCATCAGCCACCCACACGGCACTGGCCCCCACGTTGGGGGGAAAGTAGTAGTCGCCATGCCCCATGCCAAAGCCGATGTCACCTTCTGCCTTGGTCTCGCCGTACACTCCCCTGTCGCGCCACATGCTGGTGGGCGCTGGCCACGATGGTAGCTGGGGTGCATCTGGCCAATGGCGGACGACCTTGATCCCTTGGAGGGGATTGGCATCTTGGTCCGCCACCTGCACAACCTGGGCCGCTGGCCCTTCGCTGTCTTGCAGTGCTACGATGCGGTATACGCGACTTACCCCTTCAGGAGCATCAGCCCGCTCCAGGGTGATGGCCCCAAAGTTGGCGACGAGCCAATCCCAATCCTGTTCTTGTCCCTGCTGATCAAAGATCTTGGGCTTATCCACTGGTGTCCTCTCTTTCATCCCAGGCGGCAGGTACCACCTAGAGCCTCTCACGTGCCAGGACGACGATCCGATCCACGCGCTCCAGGACCTCAGCCCACAGGGCGTCTTCGTCAGGAGGTGGAGACGGACACGGTTCTTGCAGGCGATACACAGGGGTGGCCTGTTGGGCCAAGGCCCCGGCCAAATCGGGCCAGATGTCATAGCTCTTCCATTGCCAATCAGTCGTGCTGCAGCAGTAGATGGCTGCCCCCGCGACATAAGGGTCTTTCAGTAGCTCGGCATCGTACCAGGCCAACTGCTGGAGATACCGCTGAGCGTCTCCTTCATGAAGGACCCTCCAACCACGCGGTGGATGTCCTCGCTCAATGAGGCCGTCAAGTCCGCATTCCGTGATGAGCAGCGGTAGGGCTTTCAGGTTCTCGGGTAGTCCCTCCCAGTTGTGCTCTGGCTCGCCGTCGTACACCTTGCGGTGGCGGAGCAGGTGCCATGGCCACTTGTGATCCAGGGAGGGCCAGGCATATTCGTGAAGGGCCAGCGCGCCGCCGTATTGAAGGGCAGTTTCCAATGCCGGCAAAAAGTCCTGCCAGTAGACCAATTCCGGATTGCCCACCGAAAAGCTGCCCACAACCACGCTGCAACCGTGGCTGTCCATGATCCGTACCCGCTCCGCCTCAAAGTCGGCGTAGCGCGCCATGGCCTGAGAAGAGTCAATAGTCGGCTCGTTGACGCCTTGCCAGTAACTGTAGGTTTCGCCCATGCGCTCGGCCCAAGGCAAGATCTTGTCGCAGTGATCCTGAGCAGCCACCAAAGGGTCGAGGGTTGGGTTGTTAAAGTCAGGCTCGAACTCCTGGAAAACGCGTCCCACAAACGTGGTCTTGGGCGATGCGGCTTTGACGTGATGCCACACCTCGCTGTGATCGAGAATCACGACAACGGGTGGCTCCCACTCCTGGATGGCCTCGGGCAGCCCTCCGACTGTCGTGTTCACGTGAGCCCCCAATAGACTGTAACCCATCTCGCAGGTCCTCCTTTACCGCTGTGCTCTGTCGTATGCCACCTGATATCCCCAGACAAACCGCGTGGCGAGAGTCTCAGGACGCAGTGCAAGCGCACCTTCTCACTGGATCAAGCTTGATTATACCCTAAAAGCAAAGAATTGTAAAGCTTTGACCTAGAGTGGGTTGATTCAGTACAGGCCAGAACGATTGTGCGCTGTTCCTCGGGGCTCGCGGGTGCATCTGAGGGTTCGCTTCTTGTCAAGGGTGACAAAACAGGGTACAATACGGCTCGGAATTATCCTGGGTATTAAGGGTGGAGTCATGGAAAAAGTAATCATCATTGGCAGTGGACCCGCTGGCTACGCTGCGGGGATCTATACGGCGCGGGCACAGTTGGAGCCGCTCCTTTTCGCCGGGCCCGCGCTGGGTGGGCAGGTGGCCATCAGCAGCGAGATCGGCAACTATCCTGGCTTCCCCGAGGACATCAACGGCGCTGAACTGGCGCAGTTGATGCAAAAGCAGGCCGAGCGATTTGGCACTCGCATTGAGATGGACATTGTCACCAGCGTGGATGTGTCGTCGCGGCCGCTCAAGGTTGTGACCTACGGCGGGGAGCACGAAACGCAAGCGCTCATCGTGACTAGTGGGGCTTCCCCCCGCAAGCTGGGTATCCCTGGCGAAGAGGAGCTCTCCGGGCGGGGGGTGTCCTACTGCGCAACGTGTGATGGGTTCTTTTACACGGGCAAGGAGATCGCCATGGTCGGCGGGGGCGACGCGGCCGTGGAGGAAGCGGTGTTTCTTACTCGCTTTGCCTCCAAGGTCAAGCTCATCCACCGGCGGGATCAACTGCGGGCGGAAAGGTTGCTCCAAGAGCAGGCCTTTCGCAACGAAAAGCTCGAGTTTGTTTGGGACACGGTCGTGACCGAGATCGTGGGCGAGGGTTCTGTCTCAGGACTACAACTGCGCAATGTGAAAACGGGCGTGGAGAGCCTGCTACCCATAGAAGGCGTGTTCATTGCCGTTGGCTATGTGCCAAACACCGGTTTCCTGGATGGGCAGATAGCCCTGACCGACCGGGGCTATATCATGGCCGGCGACGATGGGCAGACCAGCATGGAAGGTGTTTGGGCCGCTGGGGATGTATGCGACTGGACCTATCGCCAGATCGCTACATCGGTGGGAGCTGGGTGCAAGGCTGCCCTGCAAGTGGAACACTATACTGCCAGATTGGAAGACCGCGTCTATCCGGGCCAGACGACGCTGGGATAACAAAAAAACAAGAACTGTTGAGGGAGAAACACATGGCTACCATTACAAAAGAGATGGCTATTGGCGAGGTGGTGCAGGACTACCCGCAGACCATTGAGGTCTTTATGAACCACGGCTTGATGTGCTTTGGCTGCGCCATCGCCCGTTTCGAGAACGTGGAACAGGGCGCGATGGCCCACGGCATCAGCGTGGATGCGTTGGTGACAGACCTGAACGCAGCCGTACCTCAAGCCAGCCAATAACCAACTACCAATATCGAATACCCAAATCGAATATCCAATATCCAGATGACCAGAGTCTAGGGGTTCGGTTGTTGGGTATTGGGGATGAGGAGCTGAACAATGTGGTTCTTTCGAAGCCCGGAGATCATCTTTGGCGAGGATTCGCTGGAACGTCTGGCAGAAATCCAGGGCCACAGAGCTTTCATCGTCACCGACGAGAACATCGTCGCGCTGGGGTTCGTGGAGACGGTCGAGGCCAAGCTCTCCGAGGCCGGCATCGAAGCGGCCGTCTTTGCGGAGATTGAGCCCAATCCCTCCCTGCAGACCGTGCAGCGAGGTGCCGAGGCAGCCTTGGCCTACGAGCCGGATTGGATCATTGGCCTGGGAGGCGGCTCGTGCCTGGACGCCGCCAAATCAATCTTTATCCTCTACGAGAGACCTGATCTCACGCCGGACGGTGTCGCCCCCACGGGCCGACTGGGGTTGCGCCAGAAGGCACATCTCATCGCTATCCCCACCACCAGTGGCACCGGTGCCGAGACTACATGGCCCATTGTCCTCAGCGACACAGTCGAGCACCGCAAGGTGGTGGTGGGCCACGCGGAAAACATCCCCGATATTGCCATTGTGGACCCCATGTTTGTGCTTCGCCTGCCGGCACAGATTACCGCCGATACCGGCATGGATGTCCTGACCCACGCGGTGGAGGGCTACACTTCCCAATGGCGCAATGACTTTGCCGACGGCCTCTGCCTCAAGGCGATCCAGCTCGTGTTCGACTACCTGCCCCGGGCCTGGCAAAAGGGCGGTGACGACCCAGAAGCCCGCGAAAAGATGCACAACGCTGCCACCATCGCCGGACTGGGCTTTGGAAACTCGCAGGCCGCCATGGCCCACGGGATGGGGCACTCGCTAGGCGCAGTCCTGCCCGTGCCGCACGGGCGGGCCGTGGGCTTGTTCCTGCCTTACACCATCGAGTTCACCGTCCGAGGCTACCTGCCCACCCGTTATGCGGAGATCGCTCGCTTCTTGGGCCTGCCTGCGGCCGACGAAGCCGAGGCGGCAGCCAACCTGGCAGAGGCGATCCGTGATCTGGCCCGTCGCATCGACCAGCCTCTGTCGCTGCAAGAGGCCGGTATCTCACCGGAAGACTTTGAAGCTCAACTGCCCAAGCTGGTTGACAATGCGCTCAACGACAGTGCTATGGTCATTGGACTTCGTTTCCCAGACGACGAAGAGGTTGAGCTGGCATATCGCTACGCTTTTGAGGGCAAGTCTATCGATTTCTAGTGAGGACAGGCTCCTGCCAGGCTGAGAATCTGGCAGAAGTTGTGCTCTTGACTGTGGCGCGAGCCGCACCATGCGGCTCGCGCTTTCTATGCCGCATTGCGTTATTCTTCTATCTGTGCTATAATCGGGCTCGTTGTGCAGCGGAGCACAAAGCCGTCTCCGCAATTTACCCACCGGAGGAGATCACAACATGAGTGGATACATGGGAAAGTTGCTGGTCGTGGACCTGACCAGCGGAGAACTCAAGGACGAGCCGCTGGACCCCACACTTGCCCGCGATTTTGTCGGCGGGGCGGGATACGCGGCTCGATACCTGTATGACGAACTAGGGCCGGACACCGATCCTCTGGGACCCGCAAACACGCTGATGTTCATGACCGGTCCGCTGGTGGGCACACGCGCGCCATCGTGCGGACGGCACGAGGTATGTGCCCTCTCGCCCCTGACTGGCATCTGGGGCGAATCCAACTCGGGCGGCTTTTGGGGTGCTGAGCTGAAATTCTCAGGGTACGACGGCATTGTCGTCAGGGGGCGCTCAGAGAGGCCGGTCTGGTTGTCGATCGTCGAGGGTCAGCCCCCGGCCCTCCACGACGCCGCCGGCCTGTGGGGCCTGGACACCTACGAGACCCAGCAGCGCCTGCGCGAGGAACTGGGCGACCAGAAGGCACGGGTGGCCAGCATTGGACCAGCGGGGGAGAACCTGGTGCTCTATGCTGCCATCATGAACGACCACGGGCGAGCAGCGGGACGCACCGGGATGGGCGCGGTGATGGGCTCTAAAAACCTCAAGGCCATCGTTGTGCGGGGCAAACGGCGTGTCCCCCTGGCCGACGCAGAGGCCTTCCGCCAGACGGTCAAGCAGGCGGTCAAGGTCGTCGCGGATGATATCTCCTCCCAGGTCTACCAGCAGATGGGCACTGCCTCTTTCGTGGACATGAGCATCATGTGGGGCAATATGCCCAACAAGTATTGGAGCCAAGCCCGTTTTGAGGAAGCCACCAACCTGAGTGGCATTGCCATGATGGAGACGATCCTGACTCGTTCGGTGCCGTGCTACGGGTGTGCGGTGGCCTGCGGCAGGGAAGTGACGCTGAAAGACACGCCCTATGGCGTAGAGGTCGTGGATGGGCCAGAGTACGAGACGGTTGGCATGTTAGGCTCGATGCTGCTGGTGGACGACCTGCCGGGCGTGGCGTATGCCAATCACCTATGTAACCGCTACGGCCTGGACACCATCAGCGCTGGCTCGGCTATTTCCCTGGCCTTTCTGCTATATGATCGGGGTTTTATCTCTGCAACCGACACCGGTGGTTTGCCGCTCAGGTGGGGCGACATCGAGACGGCCCACACCCTCCTGGAGATGATCGCTCAGAGGGAAGGGTTTGGGGATGCGCTGGCCGACGGCGCGAAACGCCTGGCCGCCCGCTATGGAGCCGAAGATCTGGCGGTGCACGTCAATGGGTTGGATTTGCCGGCCCACGACCCCCGTGCTCTGTCAGGCATGGCCGTGGTCTATGCCACGTCGCCTCGCGGGGCCTGCCACATGCAGGGCGACATGTACGCCGTTGACATGGGCATGACACTCCCGGATGTGGGTATCTATCCTGGTGGGCGTTTCAAGACGCGCGGCAAAGCAAAGATCGCGGCCAAGGTCCAGGACTGGCGCACGGTTTACAACAGCGCCATCATGTGCGTCTTTGTCAACCCGACGCCGCCGGTGCTGGTCAGATTGCTATCGGAAGCCACCGGCTGCTCGTCGGACATTGTGTGGTGGCAGCGCACCGGCGAGCGGATCTTTGACCTGAAGCGGGCGTTCAACAATCGCCTGGGTGTGCAGCGGGGCAACGATCGCTTGCCCGAGAGATTGCTCATTCCCATGTCCAACGGTTCAAGGGGGCGGACGCCGCGCATGGAGATGTTGATGGAAGAGTACTATGCCCACCGCGACTGGGACTGGGAGACGGGCAAACCCTCCCGGGAGAAGCTGGTCAGCCTGGGACTTTTGGAGGTTGCCGAGGATCTGTGGGGGGGATCGTGAGCGATTCGACTGACTGTATCACGGCCTCACAAGTGCGCCCAGAGGATCGCGGTCTGATGGCAGTCTGCGTGCGCGGTATGTAGAACCCTCACGCGATGACGCTCACCACCGCCCGCGCCTCGCAGGAAAGCCTTCGGACGACCTTTGCGGCCGAGCGGGCTCGGGTGCAGGCACGGCTGGTACGCAGGAGGAGTTGGGGATGTGCTGAACTGCCGTTCTTGGGATCAGCCAAAGGGCGGAGTGATATGGCGGGGGCTACGCTCCCGCTCAGAACGAGACCCTCTCGCAGATTCGTGTCTGTGGGAGGGTTTGTGATCCTGGCCACTGGCCGATCCGGCGTCAGAGTCGATGCCTGCACCGCCCACGTTGACGAGATGTCGCTTTGCTGTGCCGGCAGCTCTCCCACCGGGCCTGCGCCTCAGTCCAGCACCTCTATCTCATATCGACACTGTTTCTCATGGAAATGAAGTTTGTCAAGAATGCTGTCTTGAGGTATACTGATGTTACAGGTTGTTATAGCACGATGACTGATGTCGATTGTCCAGGCTCCTGGGCAGTGCCCACTCTTGGGCCTTGCCCAGTCCAAGGGCCTGACATGTTACGACGAGGGGTACCAGATTGAAGGTCGCTATCATCATTCCGGCCCGGAACGAGGAGATTCCTCTACCGGGTGTCATTGCCGAGATCCCGCCTGGGGCCGCAGACATGGTGATCGTGGTGGACAATGGGTCTACTGACCGCACCGCCCAAGTGGCACAGGAGGCCGGGGCCGTGGTCGTCAGCGCGCCAGACGCCGGATACGGTAACGCTTGCGCCGCGGGCATTGTTGCTGCGGGTGGGCGGGGCGCGGAGGTGTTCGTCTTTCTCGACGGCGACGGCAGCTTCGATCCGGCGCAGATCCCCGACCTGCTGGCCCCAATCGAGTCCGGGAAAGCTGACCTGGTGCTGGGTTCTAGACCAGCCGGTGGGATGGAGCCAGGCGCCATGCCGCCCCATGCCCGCTTTGGCAATTGGCTGGTCGCGCGGCTAATGCGCATGCTGTATGGCCTGCGTGTCACCGATCTTGGGCCCTACCGCGCTGTCCGGAGAAGCCTGCTGGTTCGTCTGAGCATGCAAGAAATGACCTATGGCTGGCCTACGGAGATGATGGTCAAAGCAGCACGTCACGGCGCTCGCGTGGTTGAGGTGCCGGTGCGCTACCGGGTGCGGCGCGGTGGGCGCTCGAAGGTCAGTGGGACGGTGCGGGGTACGCTGCTGGCCACCTACTCCATCCTGTTCGTAACCCTGCGCTACGCGCTGGGCTGGAAGGGGAAGGCTTGAGGGCGATACCTGAGCCACTGCCGGGCGAACTCTACATCGAGGTGACCAATCGCTGCAACTCGCGGTGCCAAACCTGCGTGCGCACGTTTGACACGCTGGAGTCGCTCCGCGACCTGAGGCTGGACGAGTTCCGTGCCCTGGTGGATCAGGTGCCCATGCTGCAGCGGGCCGTCCTCCACGGCATAGGCGAGCCGCTCATGAACCGCGAGCTGCCGGCCATGGTCGCCTATCTCAAGCGCCGGGCCGGCCCGCCTGACGTGCTCTTTAACTCTAACGCCATCCTGCTCACATCGGAGAGACAGGATGAACTGCTAGACGCGGGGCTGGACGAATTCCGCGTCTCGACGGACGCCGCGCATCGGGAACGGTATGCCCGCATCCGGGGCATCGATGCTTTTGATCAAATGGTGGACAATGTGAGCGGCTTTTCGCATCGGATCCGGGAGGTGGGGCATGGACCCAGGCTGTCTCTGTGGTTCACCGCCCTGCACGAGAACTTGGGCGATCTGCCCGACCTGGTGCGGCTGGCCCACCGCCTGGGCGTGCACGAGGTGTACGTCCAGCGGCTGGTCCATTTTGGACAGGGGATGGCCAGGCAGGAGCAATCTCTCTTCCGGGCCATGCTAACCGCCGAGGAGGCGTTGTTGGAGGAGGCCGAGACGCTGGCCAAGGGCCTGGGCATCACGCTCCGTGCTTCTGGGGCTACCTCTCTCCAGGAGAGCTTGAGGTCACCCGACGGGAATCGCAGGCCCTGGTCCCAATGCCGCCGGCCCTGGACCCTGGCTTACGTAACCGCCAACGGCAATGTTCTTCCATGCTGCTTCTCGCCCTTTACCACCCACGACTACCCGGGCTTGATCCTGGGCAGCGTCTTTCAGACACCGTTGGACGAGATCTGGCATGGGGCGGCGTACCAGCGATTTCGGGCTGCGCATCAAACCGATAACCCACCGGAAGCGTGTGACCGGTGTGGCGTGTGCTGGAGTTTGTGAACAGGGTTAGGAAACCCGCTGCCAGTCGGATCGGCAAGGAGACAGGAGAAACTGCCCGTTAGCGGGTCAAGATTCAGAACGGAGGATGATTATGCACAAAAGAACCATCAAGTGGGCATGGATTGGAATTGCACTGCTGTCTGCGGCGTTGTTGGTTGCCGCCTGTGGTGGATCGACCGAACCAACAGCATCCGCACCCACAGTTACGGCTCCTACCCAGCCACCACCGGAGCCAACGGCTACGACCGCAACGGGGACCGCACCGGCGACCGCAACGGCGGCACCTACGGAGTCAGCCGTGGAGGGCAATCTCTTCCCACCGGAGATGCCGTCGGCGGTGCGCGGCAAAGCGGTCTTTACGGCCAACTGCGCGACCTGTCACGGCGAGGCTGGCGATGGCTCGGGCCTGGCAGGCGCAGCCAACTTTACCGATGTGGGCTTTATGCGGGGGGAGAAGCCAGCCGAATTCTTTGAAGCCATCCGTGATGGGGTGGAAGGCTCACCGATGCCCGCCTGGGATGGGACCCTCAGCGAGATGGACATGTGGGACGTGCTCTACTACGAGTGGACCTTTGCCACCTCGCCGGAGGAGATCGCTCGGGGGCAGGGCTTGTTCGCTGAGAACTGCGTTGCCTGCCACGGGCAGGCCGGCGATGGTTCAGGTCTGCAAGGGGCGGCCAATTTCACCGACCTGGAGTTCATGAACAACGAAGACCCAGCCGAATTCTTCGAAAAGGTCACCGAGGGGGTGGAAGGCACGGCTATGCCCGCTTGGGGACAGACCTTTACCGAGGACGAGATCTGGTCCCTGGTCAACTTTGTATGGACCTTTGCCTACGAGTACGGTGAGGTAGAGCCCACGGAGGAGCCGGCCGCGGCGGCGGAAACCCCCACGGAACCACCACCGTCACCGACCGAAACCACGACTGCTGCGACCGCAACAATGGTTGCATCCGCAACAACAGTTGCGGCCTCCACTTCCCCTCCGGACACGGCCGGACCCGATCCGGCCGTGGGACAACAGCTTTG
>CBDUWJ010000003.1:0-30148 GCA_965370895.1 uncultured Anaerolineae bacterium
CTCTGGATCACGCCTCGGTTCAGATAAGGCCATGATTTCTCTCTTTGGTAGCTGCAGTCACGATCAATGCCATCAGGGATAGAGTACGCTGCTTACACAACTTCGATCTCAACCTTAGTTGGGATGGCCCGACTGACACTGTTTCCAACTGGCGAGTGGGCCTCAATCCACTTGACCAGCTCACGCAAGCGTTCAGGGGTTGCATTCTCAGCACCGATGCGAAAGGTAAGTCGTAAGCCGAGCTCACCAGCTGGAATCGAGTCATCAATACCCAGGAAACCCAGTGTGCTACTATCGTCTGGATCGCCTTCGACGATCACTTCTAGTGTGGTTAATTCAATGCCTACTTGTGCAGCGCGCAGCGTTACAAACGTGGCGTCGCAGCTCGCTAAGGCCGCCCGGAATAGCCGACCCGGGGAGGGCGCTGATCCGCCTCCACCGATCCCAGTGGGCATGTCAGTTACGATTGCTGTTCCATCAGGCGTCTCAACTCGGCACCGAAGTCCATCCTCCATTACGGCAGTAACTGGCGTACCTGGACCTCGGGCATCGTCGGGATTTTCCGCATAATGATTTATTACACGTTCGACAGATTCTCTGATATGTATCACAGACATTTTTCTCAGCCTCCTTATGGAGTTTGACGACTCATCGGTCTACGCGCATGAAGAGAGTCAACAGGCTGCTGAGGATCAATGCCACCGGCAACCGCCATTCTCGTACCTGCCTGGGACCCTTGGCCGCCCGGATCAGTCGGTCCTGCTCCGCCTCGCGCATTGCATCTTTCATGCGCTCTCTTGCCATCTGTTGAGCCCCAAATGGGTTGAAAGACATCACTTTTCCTCCTTTGTTTTCTCAATTGACTGTTGGCAACTGCTCAGTCATGGCTGAGTAGTTACGATAGTTGTTTGCGCATCTCAGACACTTACCACATACACTGTGAACTCAATGATTGAGTTTTTCCCGTATCTCATAATGTTGGGAACGATCATCGAATCTCGATAATAACTCCTGGGCTTTGGGAGGCACATATGCATGTTGATAGTCCTCACCGGCGAACTGCTTTACAGCTTCCAAGGACTCAAATCTCATAATCACAACGAACTCTACTTCCTCGCCTACAAGGCGTCGAAACAACTGAACACCTTGATAACCTTGAACGTTCTTAGCAGCAATGCCAGGAAAGATGTCTGTCTTTGGCAAATTCTCATAGATATCTGCATTCTGATGAGTCGTCCATCCGTGCCAAGTTCTACCAATCATTTCTTACACTCCTAGCTGGTTCAGCCATGACTCTCGTAAACGGCTGTCTTCATATCTCCTACAAACCACGGCAAATCTGGGTGTCCGAGCTGCTGGCGAATGGCATGGGCTTCGCCCGTGTGAAAAAAGTAATGGTAGGTGGTGCGGAGCATCCTGGTGCCGACGCTTTCAAATGAGCGAACACTACTTTGCGCTAAAATCCTCTTGCTGACCTCCCCGAATGCAGAATCTTCAAATCCGCTAATCTTCTGCTCCAGATGCGTCAACAGTTGTTCCGTGGTTAACGTGTCCAGGAAAGTGTCAGCAACTTTGGTGATATCGTGCCAGGCCTGCCACATATCAGCCAGCGGCGGTGTGGTTGCCGGATGGCCGAAACCAACCGATTTAATCAGTTGAGGGTAGGGCACTTTACCTTTGGGGAAATACACAAAATAGTACTGCTCTTGGGCTGCCAAGTGGCCGACCATCCAACTGATGCAGTTCATGGGCATTATCCGATGGCGAGCGTCTTCATCAGAGATGCCCTCCAAACAGCGTACAAATTCACTACGAGCAAACCGGAGTTGGGTTACGAGTGGGTGAGCCATATGCACTCCTTGTCATAGGATTGGCAAAGGGGAACGGCGGTTCCTCTGAGCCGAATCATTCTTTACTAGGCGTTCGCCTCTTGCTGCGTCTGGTATGTGGTGCTTGACGGATACTGCGCCTCTAGGCTCCGACCAATGGTGATCAGGATGCCCCCCACGCGTGACAGAATACTGGCGTAAGGGCTGGGTCGATCCGCTCTTGCCTCCTTGAGCAGCCGCCTTTTTTGAGCTTCCTGTAGCAACTCGTTGTAACGGCGATTATGGAATTCTCTCACGAACATCGGGTCAACCGGCATTTTCCTATCCTCCTTGTTCACTGAACAGGTCAAGTGAAAGGCTACATGTGCCATTTCCATTATGATCTGGAACCTACGCCGCATTATAGACCGAGCAACTTAATCAGGGCTTAATGGAGCTGGGGTTTTTGACTGCGGAGGAACCGCGCTCGGAGGGATTCATCTCCTAGTCCGGCGGCGATGGTTCGGATGATGTACGCCGCCTCAGACAGAATTCTTTGTGCTTCTTGCTCACGACCGTTTCGACGATACAGTTCTGCCAGTTGGTGTCGACCCGCCCAGCGGATGGGTTGGTATTGGATGGCGTCAGCCAGGGAAATGGCCGTTTCCAACTCACCAATCGCTTCATCCTGATTGCCTAGTTCTGCCAGTGCCATCCCCGCTAATTCATGATTCAGGGCAACGTACTTGCGCGTAACATTGCTTTCCGCCAGCGGCAATCCACCCTCCGCTGAGGCCAGCGCCTTTGCCGGCTCGTTGAGCGCCAAGAAACACAACCCGCGCGCGTGCAAGAGCCGCAACCGCCAGCGCCAACCGTGGAAGCCAAACGACCCGGCATTGATCTGCACCTCAATCTCATCCAGCAAATCCAACGCCCGCTCTGCATCGCCCAGGTGTAGTACATCCAGACATACATTCAGCCGAGCACTGATCTCCGGCGACGGCTTGCCCCATCGCTTCGCGAAATCGACCCCTTTCTCGTCAAGATTCAGCCCACTTTCATAGTCACCTAGTTCACGATGTAGCCAGCCTTGCATGTTGAACACTTGTGCCAGCAGGTAGCGGTCGCTGACTATCTGCGCCTCTTCCTGACTGCGATGGAAGGCGTCAAAGGCGCGGCCGTAGTCACCGCGTCCGCCCAACGCCCGCCCCAGAATATTCCAAGCATACGCAATGGCATTGCGATCATCTGTCTCTGCCAGCAATCTCAGACCCCGTTCGGCGGCGTTGGCCGCTTCGCTAAACTCGGCTCGTTGAGCGTGGAAAAAGCCAAGTTCCACCAGGGCGCGGGCTTCTAGTTGGTTGTCATTCAGCTTGCTACTGACTATTTGCGCTCGAGTAGCTGTTTCCAGAGCACTGCTCAGATCGCCGTTACTCTCATGAACCTCGGTGAGCAAGAGCAAACTTTGCGCCAGGTAATACTCGTCGCCCGCCTGTTCTGCCGCGACAAGGGCGGCTTCCACCTCTGGTTTGCCGCCATCAGACCGATGCTGGCGGCTGGCGTTTCGGGCCTGCGCGTAAAGGAGCCGGGCGCGGCGGGCGTCGTCACCATAACGTTCAGCCAGATGGAGACCTTGCCGGATAACGGCTGTTGCCGCCTTGTGGTCATCCAGCAATATGGAGGCGCGTCCCAAACCCAGATAGGCATCCATTTGTGCTGCCGGTTGGTCGGTCAGGGCCAATGCCCGCTCGTAGTGGCGCACCGTTTGCTGGTAAGCATAGGTGTCCAGAGCGTGTTTTCCCGCCTGCATCCAATACGCCAACGCCTTCTCGTTCTCCCCGCCGCGTTCAAAGTGGTGGGCCAGTATTGACGCCCTTTCTGGAGATGGCGGCATCGCATCCAATGTTTCAGCAATTTGCCGGTGGTAGAGTCCGCGCCGGGCAGCACTCAGGTCATAGTAAACAACCTCGCGAATCTTGTTGTGATCGAAATCGTACTGTCCTGTTGTTTCTACCAGCAGTTGCCGCTCCCCCAGTTGCTCAACAGCGTTCAGCAGTGTCATTTGTGGCTGGTGGCTGATGGCTTGCAGGGTGGAGAAATCGAGGCGACGGCCGCAAACTGCCATCCAATCCAGCGCTTCCCGTTCAGCTTGCGGCAACCGCTGCAACCGGTCACGCACTGAATCTCGGATGGCATCGGGCAAAGCCAGGGCCGGATCCGTTCGAGCCATCGCCTGCCAATCTGTATTGGCAGCGTCGTGCAGCAACCCCTCTTCTCGCAATGATTGGAGGGTGGAGATGAAGAAGAAAGGATTGCCGGCTGTTTCCTGGTACAGCCAGTGGCTCAGCCGGTCGGCATAGGGCGCAGTATCTGCCGTTTGTGCCAGCAGCGCAATTGTATCTGCCTCGGTTAAACGTGCTAAAGGAAGAGAAGTGACGTGTGCTTCCCGCCGCAAACTGTGGAGCATGGCCACCAGGTCAGCGTCGGTGGAGAGGTATTCTTCTCGCAGGGTAAAAGTGAGTCCAATCGGAACTTGGGCGACGTGGCGGGCCAGGTAATGGAGACATTGCAGCGTGGCAGGATCGGTCCAGTGAATGTCCTCGACGACGAGCAGCAATTTACGCCGGTTGGCCTGGTTTGCGAAGAGGTGAAAGATAGCCTGGAACAACCGCCCCTGCGGGCTCTCGTCCGGTTCATCTGATGGACGGGCAACGCCCGTTGCAGAAGCAGCCACATCGCCCATCTCCGGCACCAAGACAGCCAGTTCGCGCAGCCAGACGGGAGCCAACTGCTGCCAGCGATTATCACCTGCCATCACTTGGCGTGCCAGGTCTATCAGCGGTTGATAAGGCATGGATTGTTCCACCAGGTAGCAATGGGCGCTCAGGACGTGAAACCCTTGCCTGCGGGCAAGGACGGTCGTTTCTTGTACCAGGCGGCTCTTGCCTATTCCTGGCTCTCCCGAGATTAACGCCATTTGTCCCTGACCGGTGGTTGTCTGTGTCAGTAGCCGAGCGATTAGGTCGATTTCCTTGCCCCGACCAACGAAGGGAGGAGAGATTGGAGGTTGGAAGGTGGATACTGAAGATTGATCAATCTCCAATTTCCAATCTCCTTCCAATTGCTGAATCTGGCGGGCGAGTTCAGCCGTTTCCGGCATGGGGTCTACGCCAATCTCATCCTGCAAAGCTTGCACCGCTTCGTCGTACACTTTCAGGGCGGTTGCACGCTCGCCCAGGGCGGCATGGCAGCGCATGAGCAATCGGTAGGCAGTTTCATTGGCGTTATCGAGCGTCAGGATTTCACGGCAATGGGTGATGGCTTGTTGGAAACGGCCGTTTCTCCCGTGCGCCTCAGCCAGATTGATCAGCAGTTGCTCATAACGTCGCCGCCATTGAATACGGGGCATCTGTGCCCACTCAGCATAGGGCTCATCCTCCAGGTAATCACCCTGATACAGGATGCGGGCTGCGTCCCAGGCTGAAATGCATGCTGTTAGGTCGGTAGTTGATTGAGCAGCAGTGGCAAGATGCGTGGCAAATGCGCCACAATCCAACCAGTAGTCGCTCTCTGAGTCAAAGAGGTATCCTTCACCCTGTTTGTGGATATAGGCAGAACGAACGCGGGGCGGCAAGTCTGGCTGCAGTACGCGGCGTAATTGGCTGACGGTGACCCAAAGGTTGTTTTGTGCTTTGCGTGGCGGCAAGGCAGGCCACAAGTATTCCAGGATTTGATCTGCCGGGACGAGTCGCCCCGGTTCGACCAACAGAATCTGGAATAGCGCCTTGCTTTTCTGGGTCGGCCAGGTCAGAATCTTCTGTTGGCGCCAGGCTTGAAATGGACCCAACGTCTGGATGCGGAGAACGGCCGTTTCTAACAGTTTATCTTCCATAGCGGGGCTGAGCTGCTTGCGTTCAAATGCAGGCAAACAAGAGATTCACAAGAACTGCTGCCATCGAGGCGACGGTAAGAGCCCAACGCTGCCGCTGTGATGCCCCAAGGTAAGCCCAATCGCGGACCTGTCAAGCGGTTGAAAACCCAGCTCAATGGGTCGGCACCAACGGCCTTGTTAAGCTCATTCGGGCCATATGCTCACTCCTTCGATTTGCTCACTGGAGACTCCGTCGGTATGACATTCGTCAGCTTGAATTCGGCCGCGGCAAAGAGCGCTCGAGACTCCGCCTCGGTACGCCCACGCCCGCCGCTCATCACCAGCATATGGAGGTCAAACAGCTTTCTGAAGGATGGAACGTTTCTGGGAGAGATCACACTTACCTCTATAGAAAGCAGCTTACCATTCTCAGCCATGGCGGGGTGGCGACTCTTGAGAAGGGCAACACTCCGCTCATCTTCCCAGCTTACGATACTGTTCTTGAGAAAGCAGACATCGCTTCCATTGGGCACCGATTCGAAGATGTCTCACCCGATTACTTCGCAACGGCCCGCGAGTCCAGCCGAAGTGACCGAGCAGGGCCAACCAGGCGCCGAGGGTCCCGAAATCAGGGCGTTCGACCCTGGGCGTGGTCCAGCCTTCCTGCTGCAAGAGCTCCTGCTACTACTCCCCCATCCTATCCGCTGGGTGTGAAGGCAGCGGCTGGATATGTAGACCAGGGCATCCTATGACTCCGGCCACTAGTACACCGCCCTTCATTTGGATACCCCCTCTCGCGCTTCTACTTGCACCAGGAATGATTGTACCGCTTGCATATATGCTTCAAACTGGTCGCAGTGGATCATGTGTCCTGTACCGTTGATGCGCACCGCTTTTCCCTCGCGCCACAGGCTGGCCATTTCCTGGACGTCCTCTGGCGTGATGAGCGGTCCTTGTTCCAAATCACTGGTGACCAGCAAGATCGGACAGGTGATTCTGCGTATCCAATCCCGCCACGGCGGCTGCGGTTGTTCGTATATCTTGACGGCGTTGGGGCTCATTTGCAGCTTGCCCTCTGCCCAGAGCGCTACCTCTTCCTCGGGCCAGCCCAGGCTCGACTCGCGGCGATTGGCGATCAGCTCTTCTCGCGTGTTGGAGCCCAGGCCAAGAATCCACTGCCGTAATCCCTCCGTTGTCGTTGTCCAGCCTCCCCAGCCGCTTCCCCAGGAGGGGTCTTCCAAGATCACGCAGGCCAAGAGATCAGGATAGTCGGCAGCGACGGCCGCGATAATCGCAGCGCCCCCAGAGTGCCCGATCGCTCGTGGGTGCTTCAGGTCGAGGGCAGCGATCAGGCCTGCCAGATCCACTGCTTGGTTCGCAAAGTCGTAACCGCTCTCCGGTGCATCCGATTGACCGTGCCCGCGTTGGTCATACATGATCACGTCATAGTCCTGCTCCAGAGCCCTTGCGACGCGCGTCCAGAACATACCGTTATCGGTGGAAGCGTGTGAGAGCACCAGGGCGGGTTTGTCGCCGCCGGTGCGGTGGTAGTGAATCTTGATCCCGTTGGCGATCGTGTCGCCTGTGAACCACTGTGCCATGTTTTCCCCCATCGCTTTTCAGATCAGGCCCGTCAGTCTCGGTCAGGGTGCGAAGGAATCCTCGCTTCCAAAAGGTCTAGTTTTTCCAAATTGTATCACAGTTATGGGAATAGTGGTATGATAACGATCATACAAAAGGTCAAGATGTTCATCGCCTCTTGACCTGCTCCCGTCCAGTGAGCGTGTGGCACCGTGCACTTTGCGCGACGACAGCTGAGGTGAGGTCGGTCAGCAGCGGTGTATGGGCTACCGCATCGTTTTACGTTCTTGCTGGCCAGCCAGCCCGCGTGCGACCGCGAGAACACCACTGCTAGTATCTTGTCGACAACGGCACGTTGGTAAGGTCACATTAGCCAGATCTCTTGCTGGTTCTTGTGATCAATCCGAAGCGAGTCTGATGCACCGCAGCCGTCATAGAGGCTCTGGGTATGGCGGATGGGTACATCCGTCGGCAAGCTGGAGCTTGCGGAAGCTTGTCCACATACCCACAGCTCTGCTATCCACTCTGCTCTGACGTATCGATGTCCTGCTCCGCTTCGTCCAGGATACTCTCCATCTGTTCCAGTCCGGGGTACTTTAGCTCTGCAATCAGCTGGCGTAGCTCATCCTTTTGAGACAGGTCCAAGAACTTTCGCGCCAGATCTGCCGAGGCAGGGTCAAAGGCCGCAGCGCCACGATAGTAGTCCTTCTGCAACATGGGATCCGATACCTCAGCGTAGAGCAACGTTGTGTTGAGCCGGCCTTCTAGGGTGACCAGGCCGGGTACTCCTCATCGCTGGGATTGTCGGTGAGCCGTGTCTCTGCCCCGGTCGCGAGGGTCTTGGAATAGATGTTCTTGTCGCCGTCGCGGTCGGAGTAGAAGGCAAACTGTGCTCCATCTGGCGACCAACGGGCAAGCCAGTCGCCAGCGTCGCTATCGGTGAGCATTCGAACCCTCGAACCATTCGCATTCATGATGTAGATACTGTCGTCGCTCTGCCCGGGGTCCGGCCGATTGGAAACGAAGGTGATCCGTCCGTCGGGCGCCCAGGTGGAATAGCGGTCATCATAGCCTACGTCAAGGTGCGAAAGGCGCGTTTGATTGCTGCCATCGGGACTCATCACATAGACCTTTTTCACGCCGAGGCGATTGGAGGTGAAAGCGATCCTGCTGCCGTCTGGTGACCAGGCAGGCCACCGATCGTGAGTGGGATCGCTTGTGATGCGTGTCTGTCCAGAACCATCGGCATTCATGACATAAATGTCGAATCTTGGGTCCTCGCCGCCCTCGCGATCGGACTGGAAAGCAATCCGCGCCCCGTCGGGTGACCAAGTGGGCCAGCCATCATTGGCAGGATTATTGGTCAGTCGCACGATGCTGGTACCGTCACGGTTCATGACATAGATCTCCTCGTTGCCCTCCCGGTCGGACAC
The DNA here is from genome assembly GCA_965370895.1 of uncultured Anaerolineae bacterium. Taxonomy (GTDB): domain Bacteria; phylum Chloroflexota; class Anaerolineae; order JAAYZQ01; family JAAYZQ01; genus CBDUWJ01. Next base: position 8,694 of record CBDUWJ010000003.1, read on the forward strand.
AAAAGCGATCCGGCGGCCATCGGGCGACCAGGCTGGCGCCACATCCTTCGCCGGGTTGTTGGTTAGGTTGGTCTGATCCGAACCATCAGGGTCCATAAGATAGATCTCATAGTTGCCGTCGCGCAGCGTCTCAAAGGCGATCTTTTCAGGCAAGGTATTGCTCAAGTTGTCGACTATCAGAGGCAGATGGATCGCTGCTGTATCAGTGGTGAGGCCGGTGGCGACGATCATCGCCACCCGGTCGGGTGAGCGTAGGCGTGTGGCAGCGACGATACCAGTCCTCCCCGCACAGAGCCCCACGCCCAGCGTGAGCCACATACCCACGACGATCAGAACGCTCGCGCCAGCGCCGAGCCATGTTCTACGATTCCTCATTGTACTCCCCTTGGTTTTCTCCTCCGCATGGTCAACCACTTGGTTATGGTCTTCTCTCATCGTCATCAATCGGGACTGTGCACTGACAGCAGGTCCCCTTCAGAGGTTCTCCAGCACAACACGCAAGGCCCTGGCCCAGTCTCTTTTCCAGCGTGCCGATTACTGCCACACTATGGCCCTTTACTTGTGATCCAAGAGGTCTTTGCCGGTCAATCGGGGGGCTGAAGCCGATAGCCGATCCGCCGTTCTGTGAGGATTAGCTTCGGGCGGCGGGGGTCCGGCTCGAACAGGCGGCGGAGATAGGCGATATGCACGTCCAGGACGCGCGTATTGTCCCCATCGTCAGTGTGCCAGACGCGGCGAAACAGTTCGCCGCGGGGTACGGCACTGCCGGCCTGCGCCATAAGCAGAGCCAGGATCTGGCAGCCGATGGGACGTAGTTGGTAAAGGGTTCCGTTCACCTGAAGCCGCCTGGTCCTTGTATCCAGGGACATGCCCGCTGCCTGGACGATGTGAGGCGTACAAGCCATCAGCGTCGTCTGGATCAACTCGACAAGCTGCTCCATCTCAAATGGGCGAGTCAGGAAAGCATCTACGCGGTCAGGGGCGGCCTGGTCAGTCCGAACCAAAGCCAGCAACGGAGCCTCGAAGCAACGTTTGAGCCGAGCTATGCTGCGGGCACCCCCGGAGGGTGGTTGGTCCAGGATTAGCAATGAGGGGCGCAGGTCTAGTTTGAGCGCCTGGACGGTGCTCGGCATCCAGCGGATGACGTACTGGTCCGCCTCGAGAGCACCTCGTAGGCGCTCAGTCAACGATCGGGTGCGGGCGATGACCAGTAGTGTATACGGATCCATCGTTTCCTCGACCAAATGCAATGGAGAGTGAACATCTGCCGCGAACAAAACGAGTATAGCGCCTGATCGGAGGACTGTCAATCTGGCAAGGGTGTGAAAGCGTACGAGTTACTTGCCCCTAGGAGTTGTAGCTCGCAGCTCCGCATGCACAACCAGTAGTAGGTGCCGCTGTGGTCCCCAGTCGTAGCGGCAACAGGGTCTTCCCAGGCTGTCTTCTGAAGCGGGCCGCAAACCGTGGTAGATAGCAGGCACGCTTCCCCACGCAGACGAATGCAATGTAGAGACAAGGCTCATCTGGGACAAGCGGGTCTCCCAGTCAGGGCGCACCCCCCCCTCGGTAAAAGTGCATTGAGCTCTGTGCCTTGGGCATGGCCCTCTTCTACATCTTGATGCAACCTCTGATCCGGCCTATGTTGGCGATCTCGCTGGCCACGTCAAGAAGGGGCACTGAGCGCTGGGGCGAACTGCTGGCAGCTTTGCAGGCCACGCCGTCCCGTTCCGGGCAGTGGCGACACTGGTGATGTAACCACAAGATAGCCCGGCTCAGGCGGGAATAGGACAGGGCTACCTCCTCATCCTCAAGATGGTCGGGGTCCAGCCCCTCCACGGTACCCAGTTGGGCCAGTGCGTGCGCCAACTGGCCCTGAGCGAACAGTGCCTCGGCTTCGCCAGTCCCTTCCTCAGACACAAGGGGGCCGTCAGGCAGGGTTTCCCATTGGGCATAGATCTCAGCGTACAGTTCAGGATCGACAAGACCCGGTGGCAGGGGCATTCCCTCCGCCCGTTCGGGCCAACGCATCAGCGTCATGCCCAGCATCATGCTGAAACCGGTCACGGCCGGAGGCAGATCTTGAGTGGACAATAACTCGTCCAGATCCTCCCCTTCGTGCTCCTCATTGGCAAGAGTACGCAGCATTGCCCGATGCACGTCGGCCCAGGCCCGGCTCGCCGACTGTGCCGGGGCAGGGAATTCCCGCAGCAATTGGGTCATAGTCAGGGCGATTTTGACCAGTCGCCTGCTGTCCACCCGCCTTCCCGAGGGTTCCAAAGGCAGATGGCCTTCTAGTACGCTCTCCAGAAGGTCGAGGGGAGCTTCTAGCAGCTCGGTGGGCAGGCCTGGGAGGCGTAGTAGGGTATCCAGGGTGTCACACAGGTCGACGACAGCCTCCAAATTCACCATCTCGTGCAACTGGTTGACCAGCGGCCACCAGACCTCCGGTTCCAGACACCCCAGACTGTAAACCTCGCCAGCACTGGGTAGGTACTTGTTGTCGCTGAGAAAGAACTGGTCTGCAAATCTCTCAGCCAGCATGTACGGAAACTCGTCAGAGTCCTCTTGCCCATCCGATTCCCAGTCGTCGTCAAACATCCAGTTCTCCATCTGGAGATCTCCTCGTCTAATCCCTGGCACGAGATGAGGTCAGGGGGTCTGCTAATGCTTGGCACACCAAAGACGAGTGGGCTGACTCGCGCAGCCCACCCGCTCCGGCACCACGATTTCCAAGACTGCTACACATCCAAATTCCGCACGTTTCTGGCGTGCGTTTGGATAAAGCGCCTCCGGGGCGGGACACTGCTGCCCATGAGCATATCAAACGTCCGATCAGCCACAGTCGCATCCTCGATGGTCACCTGGAGCAGCGTCCGCTTTTCGGGGTTCATGGTCGTCTCCCACAACTGTTCCGGGTTCATCTCCCCCAATCCCTTGTAACGCTGAAGCGCTATCTTCCGGTCTTTCAGCCGCTTGACTACTCGTGCCCTCTCTTCCTCGGTATAGACGTAATGCCGCTCCCGTCCCGTTGTAATCCGGTATAGGGGGGGCTGAGCGATGAACAGGTGTCCGTCTTCGATGAGCGGTTCCATATAGCGGAAAAAGAAGGTCAGCAGCAGGGTGCGGATGTGGCTGCCGTCAACGTCTGCGTCGGTCATGATCACCACACGGCCATAGCGCAGATTGTCCAGGTTGAACTGCGCGCCGATGCCCGTGCCCAAGGCAGTGATGATGGCTTGAATCTCCTTGTTGTTCAGAATCCTGTCTAGTCGTGCCTTCTCCACGTTGAGGATCTTGCCCCGGAGGGGCAAGATTGCCTGGAAGCGGCGGTCGCGGCCTTGCTTGGCACTCCCACCGGCACTGTCTCCCTCCACGATAAAGACCTCTGTCCGGGATGCGTCCCGGTCGGAGCAGTCGGCCAGCTTGCCCGGCAGGGTCATGCTCTCCAGGGCGCTCTTGCGGATCACCAGGTCGCGGGCTTTGCGCGCGGCTTCCCGTGCCCGCGACGAGGTGATGCATTTCCCCACGATCCTTTTCGCCTGGCTACTGTTCTTCTCCAGAAAGGCCGACAATGCCTCGCCAACCACGGATTCGACCTGACCACGCAATTCGGCGTTGCCCAGCTTGCCCTTGGTCTGGCTCTCGAACTGGGGGTCGGTCAACTTGACACTGAGCACCGCTGTGAGCCCTTGCCGCGTGTCCTCACCGCTTAGGTTGTGATCCTTGTCTTTGAGTAATCCCTTGCTCCGGGCGTAATCGTTCAAGGAGCGGGTCAGCGCTGAGCGAAAACCGGTCAGGTGTGTGCCGCCGTCCACTGTGTTGATGTTGTTGGCAAAAGCGAACATCGACTCGGCATAGCCGTCAGTGTACTGGATCGCCGCCTCCACCATCGTACCGTTCACCTGCTTTTCGGCATAGATCGGCGAGTGCAGCGCTGACCGGTTTTTGTTCAAGTAGCGGACGAAGGAAGCGATCCCTCCTTCGAAATAGAAGGTCCTTTCTTGATGGGCTGGCTTTCCCCGGACTTCCCGTTCATCCACAAAGCGGATCGTTAACCCTCTTGTCAGGAAGGCCATTTCCCGGAATCGCTGCACCAGCACGTCAAACTTGAACTTGAGATCTTTGAAGATCGTCGTGTCTGCTCGGAACGTGGTGCGCGTACCAGTCTCCTGATTCTTTGATCTGCCCACGATCTCCACCGGAGTCGTCGGACGGCCCCGCTCGTATCGTTGGCGGTAGACCCTGCCGTCGCGGCGGACTTCTACCTCTACCCATTCCGACAGGGCGTTGACCGCCGAAACTCCGACCCCGTGAAGCCCAGAAGCGACCTTGTATCCACCGCCGCCGAACTTGCCACCAGCGTGGAGGATGGTCATCACCACTTCCAGGGCATCCATCGCAGCGCCATTGCGCTTCTTCTGAGTTGGATGCGGCCCTACCGGAATGCCCCGGCCGTTATCCTGTACGGTCACCGAGTTATCAGGGTTCAGTGTGATCTCGATCCGATCGCAGGAACCGGCCAGCGCTTCGTCGACGCTGTTGTCCACTACCTCCTGCACTAGGTGATGCAACCCCCGAGCGTCGGTCGAGCCGATGTACATGCCCGGTCTACGGCGCACTGCCTCTAGCCCTTCCAACACCTGGATGTCGGTCACTTCGTAGCTAGGCGAAGATCGAGTTTTGGCCACAGTGGTGATCCCTCCGCAGGAGAATACGTTGATACAGCCGAACTTATGAGATCGGCGTGATTATAGCCCAAGAGCGCCACGCTGTCAAAGGCGGTGGCAATTGATCAGAACTTCTGTTCCTCATACCGCACTTCCCGGACTGGACAGGTCGAGCCTATCGGACATCAAGACGCCCCTCAAGAGCGAGGGGCATCTCTCAATGGCCTAGCACGACCTGTCTAGGCTGCGGCTGGCGGTTCCTGGCTCTCCTCCAGGGCAGCGCCTTCGGCCTCTGCTCTGGCCTCCTCGATGATGGCCTGGATCTCAGCCTTCATCTGGGATATTTCGCTGCCGATCTGCACCTTCTGTTCGCCAAAGAGCACCTTGGCTTGATCCGGCGAAACCAGGCCGAAGGACAGGTGCCGTCGCCCTTCCTCGTCCTCTGAGATGTCACCCAGGAAAGGCACCTGGCCCGTAAAGAAGCGAATGCCGGCCACCATGGCGGCTATCGCTGCCACGGGCACAATCAGGCCGAGGATAAAGCCTGACAGAAAGTTGAGCGGGATGGCAATGACGTCGGAGATGGTACACAGCACTGAGAGTGAGCTGTCCTCATGACTCATCGTAGTCACCTCCTGCAGGTTCAGGTTCTGTCGCCTGAACTTCCTTTGCCTTCTCCACCTGCTCCCGGACCATGGCGACCACCTCGTCAGGAGTCATTAGAAGTACCTCTGGCGTTCCCTCAGTGAATTTCAATGAAGGGAACTTGCCGGTGAACAAGTACGTAAGAGCCACAATGCCTCCGGCGGCCAAGGTGGCGACGCCCAATACAACCCCCCCGTAGAAGGCCAAACGCTTCAAGAATCCCATGCTCGAACCTCCTTTCAACTCGTCGGGCTCAATCTGGTTGATCCCCTGTTCGGACTCGGTCCGCTGTATTATACTCGAAAGTCGGGGCAAAGGCAAGGAAATGCTGTTAGGAAGCGACCCGCGGTGCAGCTTTGCGGGCCACGGCCACCAACCGCTGGGCGTCGGTGTCGTAGGGTGCGCTCGCTAGGTCACCGCAGAGGATGACCGACTGGAAACCAGCGTCCAAGAGCAATGCCTTCAGGCCTGCGCCGTCGTAGATGCGATGGCCGATCGTGTGTTCCGCCCGCTGGCCGTTCCCGAGCAGGATCCAGCGATTCTCCATCCAGGTCCAATCACGGGTCACCTTCCGTTCCTGCAGAAACAGGGTCCCATCAGGCAGCTCCTGCCAATCACGCGGCAGGAAGATGCGGGCAAGCACCTCTTTGCCCATCATTTCCATCACCAGCGCTCCTCCAGGCTTCAGACATTGAAACAGGTTGTCCACCACTCGCCGATCTTCAACCGGGTCCTCAAAGTAGCCAAAGGAGGTGTACAGGTTGATGGCCGCATCAAAAGCGCCGGGGCGCACAAACTCGCGCATGTCGGCCTGCACCAGTTCCAGTGCCAGACCCTCAGCGGCAGCTTTTTCGCGGGCTGTTCGCAAGTAGGCAGCCGTGCGATCCACCCCCGTTACTTGATAGCCGCGCCGGGTCAGCGCCAGGCTGTGACGCCCCGCTCCGCAGGGAAGGTCAAGCACGGTCGCTCCCGGCTCGATCCCCAGCAGTGAGATGATTGCATCCACTTCCTCCGGAGCCCGCTCCCAATGCTGATCAGTGAACATGGGCACGGTCTCCCAGAAATCGTCCTGTTCATGCCATGTGGTCATCCTTGCCTCCCTGTCCGGTGTCCCGTCGCGCTGGCTGGGTTGCCCCGGGCGATCGCTGGCATCTCTGGAAACCCACCGGGTGTGCGCCGGGGTCCGCGGGTCGTCAAGTTCCCCCAGAGGCTCCAGGTGGTTCAGCCTTTCGGTCCTGAGAGACATCTGTTGCCCCATACAATTTGCGCGGCAATCCGCACGTTGTGCCGCAGGCGACTGCCAGTGCAAGTATACTACGGTCTGCACAAATCGGCAAGCTCTGAGTGCCTGCGACTGCTCAACAGTCATCGTCACGCTGAACCGGAGCAGGAAGGGGGCATGAAGCGGCAGTCCACATGGCCCAGAAACCACTCGGCATGCGTGCTCCGGGCTTGGCAGTCGGTTTGCCATGCCGTCCGAGTTGAGTTATAATCGTTTGGTGTTGGTCCTGGCTCGCGGCCATTCACGACAGCGATACTCGGACCCGTCCAGCCAGGTTGTGAGCGTCAAAGGGAAATCAGTGCAGGAAGAAGAAAAAACAAAATCCCGAACAAAGTCGACTCTCCGCGAGTTTGCGGAGACGATAATCTTTACTCTGTTGATCTATGTTCTAGTTCGAACCTTCCTCTTCGAGAACTACCGGGTGCTAGGACACAGCATGGATCCCACTTTAGAGAACGAACAGTTCCTGGTTGTATACAAACTGGGCTACCGTCTGCACGAACCTGAGCGCGGAGACATCATTGTTTTGCACGACCCACGAACCGACAGTCGCAAGCTCATCAAGCGCGTGATCGGCCTGCCGGGCGAGGTGCTTGAGATCAGAAACGGCCAGGTGTTCATTAACGAACGGCCGTTGGATGAGCCGTATGTTGCCGACACGGGCCGCTACTCCCAGCCGGCGACCCCTCTCTCCGAGGAAGAGTACTTTGTTTTGGGCGACAATCGAAACAACTCCAGCGATTCTCACAACTGGGGAACGTTGCCCAGCCAGGAGATCCTGGGCAAAGCCTGGGCCTCGTATTGGCCGCCCAGACTATGGGGAGTAATTCCCCACGAGACTTACGAGGGTGTGCCCTGAGCAGAGGCAGGCCATGACATTCTCAGAAGATCAGATCAAGGCGCTCGTCCGCCGGGTCCTCTTGCGGACTTTGGGGCCCAATGTGAGCGTGGACCAGACCGCTGCCACGAGGTCTCAGACAGGTTCGCGCCTATCGAGGCCAAGCGTGACGGAGGCTGACGTCCTGGAGACGCCAGCAGGGGGGCAGTTGTCTGTGCCTCCGGAGGCAGTGGTCACGCCTCTGGCCCGCGACACAGCGCTGGAACGCGGGGTGGATCTGGTGACTGGACCGGGCCTTGCGTCGACCAATGGTGGTTCGTTCCCGATCAGCACCCGCGACAAACAGCAGACCGGTTCGGGCTCGAGCACGGATCGGGCCATTGCCCTGGGTGCCGACCACGGTGGTTACCCACTCAAGGAGGACCTGAAGGGCTATTTGGCTGACTTGGGCTTCCGAGTAGTGGACTGTGGCACCCACAGCACGGATTCCGTAGACTATCCTGATCTCGCCTACGCGGTGGCGCGCTTGGTAAGTGAGGGACGCGTCTGGCGGGGCATCATTGTGGACGGCGCGGGCATCGGATCGTGCATGGCTGCCAACAAAGTGCCTGGCGTGCGGGCGGCGATGTGCTACGACCATGCGACAGCGGTCAATTCCCGGGAGCATAACGACGCGAATGTGCTCGCTTTGGGCGGGCTGTTGCTGGGCCGCAGTCTAGCCCTCCAGATCGTCAAAACGTGGCTGGAGACTGACTTTGGCGGCGGCCGCCACGCCCGCCGCGTAGATAAGATCATGGGCATTGAGCAGCGGTTCTCGCGGGGGTGAGGAGTGAAACTGGATTCTGAAACCGTCGAGCGCCTGGTAGAACAGATCACCAAGGAGGTGTTGATCCTCCTGCGGGAGGAGCAGGCCCGCCTCAATGGAGGCACCAATAGTCTCTGCCCCGACTGCATCAACGAATGTGTCATAAGCTGCCAGGAGAGCGTCCAGAAAGTGGTGGACGCCGGTGCGTCGCGGTTGAGTTCAACGCTGGGCGACGTGGAGATGGGGCCGGGGATCGCCGAGATGATTGACCATACCCTGCTGAAAGCAGATGCAACCCAGGACCAGATTGCCCAACTCTGCTACGAGGCGCGCAAGTACGGCTTTGCGGCGGTATGTGTCAACCCGACCCACGTCAAGCTGTGTGCCCAGTTGCTGCAGGGATCGCCGGTGGTCATTTGCACCGTCGTCGGCTTTCCTCTGGGGGCCACCTCTCCGGAGGTCAAAGCCTACGAAACCCAACAGGCGCTAGATGACGGTGCCACTGAGGTGGACATGGTGATCAACGTCGGCGCCCTCAAATCGAAGGATTACGCGCTGGTGGAGCGGGACATCGCTACTGTGGCTCGGACCAGTCATGCTGCTGGAGCGATTCTGAAGGTCATCATCGAAGCGGCACTGCTGGCTGACGAGGAAAAAGTGATCGCCTGTCAGTTGGCCAAAGCGGCTGGCGCTGACTATGTAAAAACCAGTACCGGCTTTGGGCCGGGTGGGGCTACCGTCCACGACGTGGCGTTGATGCGCCGCACCGTGGGGTCAGAGATGGGGGTCAAGGCGGCCGGGGGCATCGGTAGCTACCAGACCGCCCAGGAGATGGTCACTGCCGGAGCGACGCGCATCGGTGCCAGTGCTGGGATCAAGATCCTGCAGCAAGCGCTGACCGGGTCCGCATAGCAGGTTGGTCGAGGTTCGGGTAAGGTTGAGGTCGTGTTGGTTTCTGACTTGACCTCGATTGGGCCAAGCCTGGAGGCGCAGTGGCTTGGAGCCACGATTGATTAGCTGAGAGAAGACCATGTGCAGTTGGCAGCCGCCTGCCGGCCCCAAGAGACAGGCAGAATCGCCAACCGACAGGGAGGTGAGAACCCTTGAGTGTTGATTTGCGTTCCTACGTGTTTCTAGACAGTTTGCAGCCGCAAATGGCGGCATATATCGGTTCCACGGCGCGGGGGTTCCTGCCACTGGCGGGCGATGCCTCTCTGTGGGTCGAGATCTCGCCCGGCATTGAGATCAACCGCATCACAGACGTGGCGCTCAAGTCGACCAACGTGCAACCTGCCGTGCAGGTGGTGGAGCGGCTCTTTGGCTTGTTGGAGGTTCACTCCTCCGACCAGGCTGAAGTGCGTGCTGCTGGGGCTGCCATCCTCGATGCCTTGGATGTGCGGGCGGAGGATCGCTGGAAACCAAAGATGCACTCCAGCCAGATCATCCGCCGGGTAGATGGCCACCAGACTCAACTCATCAATCGCAATCGCAAGGGCATGATGCTCATCGCCGATCAGACCCTCTACATCATGGAAGTTGAACCGGCAGCTTACGCCGTCCTGGCAGCTAACGAGGCGGAGAAGGCGGCCGAGATCAACATCGTCGAGGTGCGGCCTTTTGGCAGTTTCGGGCGCGTCTACCTGGGCGGAGAGGAGCAGGACATTATGGCCGGTTACAGTGCGGCAGCGCAGGCCATCGAGGATATCACCGGACGGGTGATAGAGTCCAGGCGCCGGGACTAGACAAAGGGCAGTTGCAGACTGTCGGCCCCGGCAGATAGGCGGCAACTCTACAAACGAGATCGCAAGGAGGGCAGAAGACAAATGGCAGAAGCATTGGGCATGATCGAGACGCGGGGCTTTGCCGCAGTGGTTGAAGCGGCCGACGCCATGGTCAAGGCCGCCAAGGTCGAACTGGTGGGCTATGAGAAGATCGGCGGCGGCTACACGACGGCCATCGTGCGAGGCGACGTGGCCGCCTGCAAAGCGGCGGTGGAAGCCGGCGTGCGCGGGGCGGAGAAGGTTGGCGAAGTGGTCTCGGTGCACGTCATTCCCAGGCCGCACGTCAATATTGACCTGGTGTTGCCCCTGGGACGGCGTGACAAGGTGTTGCAGGAGTTCGGGGAGTGATCGCAGGATGAACCTGCTGCACGAGCTGCCACCTGGCCCCAACATACCCGAAGTGATCTATGTCGTGGTAGAGGTGCCCAAGGGCAGCCGGAACAAATACGAGTACGACAACAAACAGGGCTTTGTCAAGCTGGATCGGGTGCTCTATTCTCCGATCCACTATCCGGGTGACTATGGACTGATCCCGCGCACTCACTATGATGACGGCGATCCGCTGGATGTGTTGGTGATGGTCAACGAACCGACGTTTCCGGGATGCATCATCGAAGCGAGGCCCATCGGCCTGTTCCGGATGTTGGACCGCGGAGTAGCCGACGACAAGGTACTGGCCGTGCCTGCCTACGATCCGATCTTTCAGGATTATTACGACCTGCCACATATCCCCCAGCACTTTATGGCCGAGACCGGACACTTTTTCGAGGTGTACAAGGAACTCGAAGGGGTGCCAACCGAGGTGCTGGGTTGGGAGAGGGTGGCCGCGGCGCGGGATCAAATCCTATACGCGGTGGACCTGTACAAGCACAAGTTCGGGGATGCCGGGCCGGAGGCGTAGCGATGGAGGTCGTAAGCGGCCTCCACTGGGTGGAGCGCATCTGGGACACCAAGGTCTATGTCCTGTTCGAGGGTGACCGTGTGGTAGTGATAGACGCTGCCATGCCAGGCCGTGCCGGAGCCGTGTGGCGTTACCTGGATTCGCTGGGCTATCCGCCAGAAGCAGTTGACGAGATCTGGCTCACCCACGGCGACATCGACCACATGGGGAGTGTTGCTGCGCTCAAGGATGCTTCAGGGGCAAGGGTGGTGGCGCATCGTGCCGATGCACTGCTCGTGGATGGGCGGGCCGACCGTGAGCTGGGGCCATTGCCCCTGGCCGGCACGTATCAGCGACTGTTCAACTGGGGCATCCGCCGCCTGTTCCGCTACACGCCGGCAGCGGTGGACCATCCTGTGGAAGATGGCGACGATCTGGGAGGGTGGCAGGTGGTGCATGCGCCGGGTCACACGGCAGGCAGCGTGTGCTTTTACCATCCGGTGCGCAAGATCGCCATCGTGGGGGACGCGCTTAACCACCGGCGGGGACGGCTGGGAGCCCCACCGCCCATGTTCACGGCCGACATGGCTCAGGCTCACGCCTCCATTCGCAGGATTGCGGCCCTTGACATGGAGGTGTGTTGCTTCGGTCACGGCCCGCCGCTTATGGAGAATGCTCGACAGCGGGTTCAGGCCTTTGCGGATTCATTGTAAGAACCTGCCGTTGGGCAGGGAGCCAACGCCTCCCTCGGAGGGGCGGGGTCCGAAGGACAGGGGGCAAACGCCAATCACCGCGCAACACGCCTAGTGCGATGAGAGAGAGTTCACGATGCTTCTGGGCAAGGTAGTAGGTACGTTGGTAGCAACCCGCAAGGACGAGAAACTGGAAGGTTTCAAGCTCCTCGTGGTCAAGCAACTGAACATCGAGAATGAGGAAACTGGCGAGTATGTCATCGCCGCCGACGCAGTGCAGGCCGGCATCGGAGATGTGGTCCTGTACGCAACCGGCTCGTCGGCCCGACAGACCGTGTTGACAGACAAAAAGCCCTGCGACGCGGTGCTCATGGCTGTGGTGGACACCTGGGAAACCAACGGCGAGGTCAAGTATCAAGCCAGTTCCTTCGAAACCGCACAGGGATGGCACTAAGCGACCTCCCCCCTGCCAGCGCAGTGCAGCAAAGGGACTGAGGCCTGCCACAGGAGGCAGGCGGCATCTTTGAGGTAGTATGACTCTTTCACTGGACGAAAGGCGCATCGCCGAGATTGTGCAGCAAGTAGTGGCCGACCTTCGTGGAGTTCCTCCAGAACTCCCTGGTGGTGGCCCTGCCCCTGCACCGCGTGCAGGGGTGGACCAGCCATTCGCGCCGCCCCCAGGTGGGCACGATCAGCCGCCTCCAGCCGCGCGAACGCCGCCCACGGGCTCCACTGCGGCGACGGTGCATGGGCAGGAGGGTGTATTCCCGGATATCGATGCTGCCATTGCCGCGGCGTCCGTAGCCCAGCAGCAATTGGCTGACATACCTCTGGAACGGCGCGTGGCGTTGGTCGCCGCCATGCGCCAGGCGGCTGCGGAGAATGCGCAGGTTCTGGCGCGGGCTGCCTGGCAGGAAACAGGCATGGGCCGCCACGAGGACAAGATCGAAAAGAACCTCCTCGTGGCCGAACGTACGCCTGGTACAGAGGCTCTGCAAGCCCACGCCTGGACCGGGGACCGGGGCCTGACGTTGGTAGAACGAGCGCCTTACGGCGTCATCGGGGCCATCACCCCCAGCACCAACCCGACGTCGACCATCATCTGCAACGCCATCGGTATGGTCGCCGCCGGCAATGCTGTGGTATTCAATGCTCATCCTGGTGCGAAGCAGTGCTCAGCGCAGACGATACAGGTGCTGAACCAGGCTATCCGGCGCGCTGGCGGCCCAGCCAACCTGATCACCTGTCCTGCCGAGCCGACGATTGATAGCGCCCAATACCTGATGCGACATCCTGCTATCAACCTGCTCGTTGTGACTGGTGGGCCCGGCGTGGTGCGCGAGGCCATGAGCTCCGGTAAAAAAGCGGTTTGTGCCGGGCCGGGCAACCCACCCGTCGTAGTGGACGAAACCGCCGACCTGGAACAAGCGGCACGGGACATTGTCAAGGGCGCCTCGTTCGATAACAACGTAATCTGCATTCTGGAAAAAGAGATCATCGCCGTTGACGCCATCGCTGACAAACTAAAGGCCATAATGCTTCAGCGAGGGGCGGTGGAGATTACTTCCTGGCAACTGAATCGTTTGATGAAGGTCATACTGGCCGAGGATCACGGCCCCGGCAAGCATGGCGTGGTGAATAAGGCCTTTGTGGGCAAGTCAGCTAGCGTGCTTCTGCGGGAGATCGGCGTTAGCGTGGACGATGGTGTGCGGCTGGTGGTCGCCGAGACTGACGCTCAGCATCCGTTGGTTTGGACCGAACAGCTCATGCCCGTCCTGCCCTTGGTGCGGGTCGGCAATGCCGACGAAGCCATCGATCTGGCCAAAGCTGTGGAACAGGGTATGGGCCACACTGCGGTGATCCACTCCAGGAACCTGGACGTGTTGAGCCGGATGTCACGGGAGATCAATACCAGTATCTTTGTCAAGAACGGACCCAGCTTGGCTGGCCTGGGTTTTGGGGGCGAGGGGTTCACTTCGTTCTCCATTGCCAGTCCCACTGGCGAAGGGGTGACCAGTGCCCTGGATTTCACCCGCGTGCGACGGTGTACGCTGGTAGACGCGTTCCGTATTGTGTAAGCCTGGTTTTCGCATTTCAAAGCGGAGGCGCTTCCTCGGGACCGCCGGGACTCTCTCGAGGAAGTCGAACCGCGCCCCGTGGCGCATGTATGCTACCCAGGTGTGGACAGCAGCGCCGGAGCCTTCCTGATTCCATCCTGGGACGATCCAGGCCGGACAGGTTTTGGCATAGTAGTGCTTTTATGGTATGCTGCGTCCGCGGAACTCGCCTGAGCAATGAGAACCCTGCCTGGACCGCTCACCAGATACACGGAGCATGTGCGCTTCGCCGTGGCTCAAGAGTTGATGACACGCAGTTGCAGAGCAACCGCGTGCGGTTCCAGAGAACCGACAGGAGATAACGAGCATGGTGCACAGTTGCAGAGCAGGAAATCTTTCTTTGGTGGCCTTGGTCATCCTGCTGGCGCTGATCAGTTGTGGCGACACGACATCCGATGAGAAACCGCTAGAGTCCGATGAGGATCACTTTGCACAGGGTCATGAATTCGCCCAGGCTGGCGAATTTGGCCAGGCAGTTGTCGAGTTCGAAACAGTGCTGGAAGAAGATCCGGAAAACGTCTCAGCGATGAGCAACTTGGGCGTAGTTTACTACAATCTCGGGCGACTGGATGACGCCATTGCGCAATACCAGGAGGCGATTGAACTCGCACCGGAGGACGCCGACATCCATTCGAACCTGGCTGCGGCTCACGTGCAAAAGGGCCAACTTGACAAGGCACTAGAGGAGTACCAAACGGCGGTCGATCTCAATCCTGCACTGGCGGAAGCGTATTATGGCTTGGGTGTCGTCCACCGGCAGAAGCACATGACCGAAGAGGCTATCTGGGCTTTTGAACGATTCCAGGAGCTGGATGCGGGAAAGGACCCGAGAGCTACTGAGCTTGCCAAGGAATTTCTACAACAACTCAAGGGCGAATAGCATGTACGAATTGACCACCTTGGATAACGGCCTCCGGATCCTGAGCGTGACCATGTCCCATATCCAGTCAGTAAGCCTCGGATTCTTTGTAGGGGTGGGCTCGCGCTACGAGAGCGAGCCACTGTCCGGGATCTCTCACTTCATTGAACACATGCTGTTCAAGGGAACGGAACGCTGCCCCACGGCCCTTGACATCGCTGAGGCAATCGAGGGCAAAGGGGGGATGTTCAACGCCAGCACTGGCTTGGAGGCCACCCTTTTTTGGGCCAAGGTTGCAGCCCCTCACTTACCAGACGCCTTGGATGTCCTGAGTGATATGCTGCTCAGCGCCAAGTTCGATCCGGCGGAAATCGAAAAGGAACGGGCGGTCATAAGCGAGGAGATCAACTATGCACTCGACGCGCCCGACAGTCTAGCGCAGATCTTGGTCAACCAGTTGCAGTGGCCCAATCATCCTCTGGGACGTGAGATCGCGGGCACCCGGGAAAGCGTGGGAGGCCTTGGTCGTCCGGATTTGCTGGCCTATCTGACTGACCACTATGGTCCTGGCCAGACGGTTCTGGGGTTGGCCGGTCAAGTGGATCACGACGCGGCAGTAGATTGGGCGCGGTCGCATCTGGGTGAATGGGAGCCTTGTCCATCCTCGTCTTTCGAACCTGCCCGGGCAAACCATCACGGCCCCAGCCTGCACGTCAAATTCAGAGATACCGAGCAGGCCCACATCTGTTTCAGCTTTGAGGGCCTGTCCCGTAGCGACGCCGATCGGTACGTGCTGCGCATGCTCAATATGATGCTGGGTGAAGGGATGAGATCCCGCCTTTTTCAACACGTGCGCGAGCGGCTGGGTCTGGCGTACAGCGTTGACTCGTATGTCGGTACCCTGCATGACACTGGATCCGTGGGTATCTATGCAGGAGTAGCAGCTAACCGCGCTAAAGAGGCCATCCACGCCATTTTGGGTGAGTTGGACCGGATGCGGCAAGAACCAGTGTCTGAAGTTGAATTGCTGAAGGCAAAGGAATTTGTCAGAGGACGGTTGACCCTTTCGTTGGAAGACTCTTTTGCGGTGGCTGCCTGGTATGCTCGCCAGTTACTCTTTGGACCAGGGGTGCTCGCGCCCCGTGACGTGCTGGCTCACTATGAGGCCGTTCAGGGAGCGGAAATCCAGCGCATGGCCCAGACGTTGCTCCGTTCGGAGCGGCTCAATCTGGCAATGGTCGGCCCCCTTGATGAGCATGACCAGCAGTTCCACGACGCCGTATGGTTCTGAAGCTTGATCTGAGCCAGAGAACCGAAACCCAGTCTGGAGGAATGTGACTCCTGTGACAGTCAAGCTGCTGATGAGTTGGGACATTCTCCCCGGCCAAGAACAAACCTATTTTGAGTTTGCAATGAAGACCTTTGCGCCGGAGATGATGAAGATGGGCTGG
Organism: uncultured Anaerolineae bacterium; assembly: GCA_965370895.1. Lineage (GTDB taxonomy): Bacteria > Chloroflexota > Anaerolineae > JAAYZQ01 > JAAYZQ01 > CBDUWJ01. The sequence goes on from CBDUWJ010000003.1 coordinate 24,711, forward strand.
CAGCCCACTGAAGCCTGGTACACGCTATACGGTGAAGGGCCACAGATCCTGACGGCCGGCGTCACCGAGACCGTGGAAAAGATGCGGGAGATTCTGGACAGCTACGAATGGGGCGAGCTGCGCACTCGTCTCCTCGAGTACGTGACCAATTTCGAGTACAAGGTCGTGCCGGCGACGGGCCGTTTCCAGATGTGACCCCCAAGGCTCGGACATGTTGCTGTGGCAAAGCTGAGAAACACAAAGGCGGGTCCTTCGCCTTGGACCCGCCATTCCCAGGCAACGCAACAGCCTTGCTCTGATCAGTTTTCCTGCTCTTTCGAAGCCGTGGTCTTTTTTTTGCTTTCCCCCGCGTCGAGCGTCTTTTTCTCCTTTTCGGATGCGGCCGGCTTTGGCTTGTCCAGTTCTTTCGGTGGAGTCAGAGTCGGCGAAGACACCTGCCGGTTGTCGGTGATGTAGAAGCCTGAACCTTTGAAGATGATGCCTACCGGCTGGATGACACGGTGGACGTGACCGTCACACTCTGGGCAAGCGGCTAGGGGCTCGTCAGACATGCGCTGCAGCCGCTCAAAACGCACCCCGCATGAGTCACATTCATACAAGTAGATAGGCATCTTTCTGTTCCTCCCGACGCTTCCGGTAGTGGCTGACCGGGCCTCCCCCGGAGGTGAGGCTCGAATCACGCCCCGTATTATACACAGGTTTGCCGGGCCTGTAAAAACAGGGTGCACCTGTGGCGGAGCACTTTGTCTGAGCATGGATGGTTTTCCCGGGGCATGTTGCTGTGCAGACTGCGTGCGATCCCGCCGGTTTCTTGGAGCCGATAGGGTGAAGTGCTTGGAGGCGCCCGAGGAACCCGCCATGGGCACGGATTCGGCGAGCGATCCTGTATTTGCCGAAGTTGTGCGCGTCCGAGTCCTAGTGCACCTGAACCGGGCCAAAAATCAGCCGGTCCGCCTCGACTTGGCCCTTCTCTCCGAGAATGTGCAAGCGAGGCATGCCCGGCGCGCTGGCATCGTACAGGCCCACTTCGATGGCATATTCCCCTGGCGCTAATCCGGGGGGGATGGATATGTCGTGGGGGTCGGCGATGAACTCGCCTGGTACCCAACTCGTGGTGGGGCGCGTGCCGCTCATCGGCTGCCCGTCGTGCCCAGCTACCACCCCGCCGTCCGGCCCCAACAAATGGACAAACACAGTGTAAGGCACGTCCATGTCGGCCAGGGCCTGCCAGTAGAGGGTTGTGTGCAGCACGCCGCCTGGAGATACGGGACCGGAATCCAGATCAGCGCCCAGAAGAGCGATTTTGGCGCCAAAGTTTGCCTCACAAGGCGCCTGGGGTTCCCCTGGATCTGCCTGGCAGTTGCCCTGCAACTGCACCTGGGGCTGTGGGGGCGTAAAGACACGGTCCGTAGATGGTACCAGGACTGTTGTAAGCTCTGCCGGTGGGCCAAGGGCCAACCCTGCGGTATCCACAAGCTGTATGCTCAGGCGTGCTTCGCCGGGTTGAGTCTGGATTGGCAGACGGAAGGTCGCCTGCCCGCGCCAAGCCTGGCCGGCTTGCCAGATGCTGGTGGGATGCCAGGAGTTTGTTGGCGGAAAAGTGGCTGCATCCCTCGTCTGGCCTGCCGCGTCGGTGACGATCAATCGCACCTGGTAATCACCCTGGGGTTGGGCTTCGACCGACCAGACGAGGGTCAGCAGTAGCCGGTCGCCCGGTTGGACTTTGTCGCGATCCAGATTCCATCCCACAAGCGCGAGGCCACCGCCCAGATCTGTACGGCCCGGATGGGGCAAGTCCATCTGATCAGCAGACACTGCAGGAACGGAAAGCCTCACAGCCCCCAGCACAGCCCTTTTGCCCTCGGGCGCGCCCGCCTGGTCCAGCACGTCCAGGCCAACGGGGTCCGCCTCAGTGTAGACGCCTACCTCCAGGCCATAGTCACCCGGAGGGGCGCCCGGGATCGGGGCCAGGTCGTAGTGGCCAAAGACGATTTGCCCGGCACGCCAGCGATCCGTCGGGTACAGATAGGCCGTGGGGCGACCATCCCATCGCCCCCAGCTCTGGCCCACGGTGTCCCGCAGCTCCAGGGAGACACGATAGTCCTCGTCCAGCGGCTGGAGGGCTTGCCAAAAGAGGGTTGCTTGGTGCTCGCCGGTCTGGGAATAACCGAGGAGCCGCAGCCGATCCCCAAAGTTGACATCGACGGGGTGGGCGATGGCAGGCTGTTCAGAGAAAACGGCACCTGCCGGTAGGCGATAGTGCTGCAAGCCCACTTGGGCAAAGGTCCGGCTGACCGCTTGTTCCTCCCCGGCCTGGGCCAGCATCGTCGACAGATAGCCCACTGGGTCGACCACCTCGTGCTGCCAGCGCACCACCCACACGCCGCCCTGGCCCACCAGCCAGTCATTTAGATCTGCGGCGATGGAATAGTCCAGGATGCGGGTGGTATCCAGCGTGGGGCTATCGGGCAGCAAGTGCCGGTTGATGCCGGGGGCATAATAGTCAAAAGCAGGGAACATGTGACCAGAACTCAGGATGATCGTCTCGTCCGGTGCGATGTGGTTGCGGATATAGCGGATCACGCCACGGTAGTCGGCTCGGGCGAAAGCGGGGTCGGCATAGGCATTATTGTTGGCGTACGCCGACACGCCTAGGATGAAAACCAAGGCCAGTACGGCCAGTGTTCGGCGGAGCAGGTCGGCCAGGCGACCGGATCTCCGCTGCCAGAGCACCGCCAGTCCTCCCGCCAGAATGAGTAAAAGAGCAGGCTGAGAGACCATCGCGTAGCGAGCGTTGAACTTGGGCGAGTTGTACGACAGGAGCAGGATCAGGGCAGGAGGGATCAGCAAGTAGAGGAGGAGGAAGGCGAGGGGGTATTGCCTATTGGATATTGGAGACTGGAGACTGGATGTTGGATGCTGCGTGTTGCGTGAGTCGTGAAACGTGGAGTGTGACGCGTAAAGCAGGAGGGCAAGAAGGCAGAGGATTAAGACCGCGGTGTAGCCGATGATCAGGATGATGCCGGTTTGTTCCTGAACCGATTCGCCACCGACGAAGGAGAGGGCGATATCCAGGAGCACTTCGTGAAGCTTGAGCCGGCCCGGCCAATAGCTCGCGTCGGCGCCATAGCGGGCGAGCAGATGGGGTAGCCATGGCAGGAAAGCGAGACCCGTGACCACGAAGGAGGCCAAACCAGCCCGGATCAGGCGCGCTGGGCGCAGGCCCTGTTCCCACCAGACCAAGAACAGGTAGAGCGCCTGGAAAGACAGCACAAAGAAGGCAAAATAGTGGGTATACACGGCGGCAATGTTGGTGAGCGTGAAAGCGGCCCACAAAGCCAGGGTTTGCCATCTCTTCTGCGCCTGATTTGCTGACTGGATGGCCAGCAGCAAAAGGTAGCTGGACAGCAGGCAGAGGAAGGTCAACAGAGTGTACATCCGTGCTTCCTGGCCGTACCAAATGTGGAGAGGCGAGGCAGCCACCAGCAGGGCAGCCAGTAAGCCTGCCAGGCGGCTGCGAAAGAGGCTCCAGGCCACGGCGTACATGAGCGGAACGGCAAGAACGCCGAACAGGAGCGACAGTCCCCGCAAGGCTCGCTCCCCGTCGCCAAAGAGCTGGATCCAACCGTGGAGGAGCAGGTAGTAGAGGGGCGGCTGGATGTCGGCTGCGGTGCGGGCGAGGATTTCGCCGGAATTCATCCGCGCCAGGTAAACGCTAAAGCCCTCATCGTACCACAGGCTCTGAGCGTCCAACCCGAAGAGGCGCAGTCCCAGGGCCAGCAGCGTGATGAGCGAAAGCAGTATAATAGTGATGAGTGCAGAACGGTCCTTCAATGCGTATCCCCTTGTCCTGGCCGAGAATGCGTCAATGCGGTCGTGGGGCAAACTGCATGCGGCTCTGCCTGTCTCTTGTGGCTGACTGGCTGAACCACTGGGAGCCTCTGGATGGACTCCAGAAAAAGTCCCCGGCTATTCGCCTTTGACCTCGTCCTCACCTTCCCAGCCAATGATCCAGACGCACAGACCCGCCAGCAGGATCGTAGCCACGATCAGAGTCGCCCATTGCCCGGGCAGAAGCCCCACGTCCTTGGCCGACCAGAGTAGAATGATGACCATGCCCAACGCCAATGCTGCCCAGGCCGTCAGTTGTGGATGTCGACTCACAAACTCCTTCAGTTGCATCGTTTCCACCTCCTATACCCGACGAGTTCCCTACAGGATACCCGCACAACTTTCAACCGTTGAACTGCATCTCCATAAAGACCTCGTCGTAGTACACCCCATCGATCTTGGTCTGGCGGGCCAGCACACCCCGATCCACAAAGCCGAGCTTGCGGTAGTAGTCCAGACCACCGTCGTTGTGGGCCAGCACGTAGACTACCGATTTCTCATAGTTATTCGCCCGGGCGAATGCGAGGGTTGCCTCCGCCAACCGCCGGCCGATCCCCTGTTCTCGGAAATCGGCGTGGACGTAGGTGCCAACGTGGCATACATGATCCATGGTGGAGGTGTAGATTACAAAGGGCTCGATGACCTGAAAACCGACGATGCCTCCCGCTGCCTCGGCGACAAAGAGCTCGCTGCGCGGCCCCAGGCTCTGGAGGAAGGCAAGCTCCGCTTCGGGTGTGAAGTGGCCCGCCAGCGCCGTGTAGCACCCCTCAACGATGACGCTGTTGAGCACCGCCGCCACGCCCGCGGCGTCCTCTATGTCGGCGCGCTCCACCGGGCGAACGATCACATTTTCTGGATCTTTTCCCACCCTGCCTCCACCTTGCGTCGCAGCCCGTCCAAGTGGCCATCGTTGACGATCACCCAATCCGCCAGCGCGGCTTTCTCCTCCTGCGGTGACTGGGCGTCCACACGCAACGCCGCCTCGGCTTCCGTCAGCCCCCGCGTGGCCACCAACCGGGCAATCTGGAGCGGGCGCGGGGCGGTCACCACCCACAGCGCGTCGTAGCCCCGGTGCATCCCTGCCTCGACGAGCTTGATGGCTTCCACCACGACCACACGCTCCCTGGCCTGGGCTATGCGCTCCTCAACTCTTGCGACAACTGCCGGGTGCACGGCCGCTTCCAAGCGCCGTAGGGCAGCCGGATCGCGAAAGACGATGGCCCCCAGCCTGGCCCGGTCTATGGGACCATCAGCAGCCAGGATCTCCGGGCCGAAGGCCTTGACAACGGCGTCGTATGCCAGTCCGTCAGGCCGCATTACCTCGTGGGCGACCTTGTCGGCGTCGACGACGAGCGCCCCCAACTCGGCCAGCATCTGCGCCACCTCACTCTTGCCCGTGGCGATGTTGCCGGTCAGGCCAATGAGATAGGGTCGTCCTTTCATGCGGCCAGTTCGGCCCACTGTTCGATCTGTGCCTGCAACTGGCCCTCCAGTTGGCTGTACAGTGTGCCCAGTTCGTGAAGGCGCATGGCCTGCTGGGCCTCGGT
>CBDUWJ010000004.1:0-26353 GCA_965370895.1 uncultured Anaerolineae bacterium
GGCGATCTCTCCCACGACGGCGGACGGCTCCCGCCGGATGAAGGCCGGATGGAGGCGGTGGCTGGCACAGTAGGTGCAGTGATAGGGACAACCCCAGGACGTACTCACAGCGGCAAAGGGGCGCGAAACGAGGTCGTGGGCGGGCGGTGGCCAGGCACGGGGATCAGCATAGCGGTCGGGCTCAAAGGCACGCCCGGTCACCTCGCCGGCCAGGCGCAGGGCGGCAACCAGGCCCGGCCCGGCGATCACCCGGTCTGCGCCAGAATGTTGCCGGGCGTGGTCGGGGCACAGAGTAGCATAGATGCCGCCCAGGGCTATCGGCACCGAACCAAACCGCCCCCTCACGCGCCGGATCGCCTCGACGACGCCAGGATACCAGTACGTCATACCCGAGGCAACAAGGACCAGATCAGGGACCGGTGCGGCTGCCAGGGCCGCGTCAAATTGATCGAGAGGCAGGCCATAGCGCCCATAGCGACGGGGGATATGGGCCACCGGATCCGGTCTGTCGACCACCGTCTTTGGGAATTTGCCAGAGCCGTCAGGCCGCGGGCGGGGCATGCCTGGATGGGGTGCCAGGCAGTCGATAACGGTGACACCGCAGCTATTGTCGCCCAGCGCGGCGGCAATGGTCAGCAGTCCCAGTGGCTCGATCCACAAGTTGTGCGCCGCAAAATCATAGATCCAGGGGTTGACCAGCAGTACCTGGCCTTTGGTGTTCATGAGGGTATTATACCGTCTCGTGGCCGTCACCGCAAACGAGGTACCGTCGAGATAGTTTGTGCCGGTAGGTGTTTCATGATACAATTGATGGCTGTGACGGCGAAAGTGGAAACCTCGTTCCCGGTAGCAGCGATTGTGCTGGCCGCTGGCGGCTCGGTGCGGATGGGGCAGCCCAAGCAATTGCTGACCATCGGCGGGCGGCCCATGGTGCGGCGTGTGGCAGAAGTGGTGTGCGGGACAGGACTGGCACAGGTGGTCGTGGTAGTCGGGGCCGGCTCAGCTGCAGTGGCGCAAGCCCTGGCTGGCCTTCCAGTGACAATCGTCGTCAACGAGGCGTGGGCCAATGGGCTGAGCACCTCGATGCGGGTGGGGATCCGCACCCTGCGGCCAGAGATACAGGCCGCGCTGATAGTACTGGCCGATCAGCCAGCGCTGACACCGGATTTGCTCAAAACCCTGGTGGTCCGCTATCGTGCCACGGGCGCCCCTATTGTCGCGCCCTTTTTCCGGGGCCGGCGGGGCAACCCGGTTCTCTTTGACCGGATGCTGTTTCCGGAACTACTGGCAATCGAGGGCGATCAGGGGGGTCGGGCACTGCTCAGCCGCTACGGACAGCAGATGGAGCGCGTAGATGTCAACGATGCTGCGGTGACGATCGACATAGATACCCGCCAGGACTATGAGAGCGTGAGAGAGCCAGGAGATGACGACAAGCCACGACGCCAGTAAACGAGCTGCATTGATCGCTGCCACGTTGGCCTCCTTCCTCACACCCTTTATGGGATCATCTACCAACGTCGCCCTGCCTTCGATTGGGCGCGAGTTCTCGATGGATGCGGTGCTGCTAGGCTGGGTCCCGACTGCCTATCTCCTGGCCGCAGCCATGTTTCTTGTACCCTTTGGCCGCCTAGCTGACATCCACGGCAGGAAAAAGATCTTTACCTATGGCATTATTGTCTACACCCTTGCGTCGCTTTTTTCTGGACTTGCCCCTTCTGCCACACTGCTAATCGCCGCCAGGATCTTGCAGGGCGTGGGCAGCGCGATGATTTTTGGCACCGGCGTAGCGATTCTCACTTCTGTGTTCCCTGCCAGCGAACGGGGCCGGGTGCTGGGCATCAACGTAGCGGCTGTGTACATCGGGCTTTCGCTGGGACCATTTATCGGTGGATTCCTGACTCAGCTCCTGGGATGGAGGAGCATCTTTCTGCTCAACGTCCTCGTGGGTCTGGTGGTCATCGCCTTTGTGGTGTGGCGATTGGAAGGAGAGTGGGCCGAGGCACGAGGAGAGGCATTTGATCTGGTCGGGTCAATCATCTACGCCCTCACACTGCTGATCCTCATGTACGGATTCTCTCTGCTGCCGGACAGGATGGGGCTGGGCCTGATCTTGATCAGTGTGGTAGGGCTTGGTTCCTTCATCTGGTGGGAGATCAATACCAAGAACCCGGTCTTGAACCTTGACCTCTTTGCCAAGAATCGGACATTCGCTTTCTCAAACCTGGCGGCGCTTATCAACTACAGTGCCACCTCTGCCGTAACTTTTCTCCTCAGCCTTTACCTACAGTACATCAAGGCGCTGAGCCCCGCGCAAGCGGGCCTGGTGCTCATCGCCCAACCCATCGTGCAGGCCACTTTCTCACCTTTGGCCGGCAGGCTTTCGGACAGAATCGAGCCGAGGATTGTCGCCTCAGCGGGTATGACTCTGACGGCCACGGGGTTAATCCTCTTGATCCCGGTGAACCCGGCTACTCCTTTGTGGGCTATCATCGCTCGTTTGGTTCTCCTGGGGTTTGGGTTCGCCCTTTTCTCCTCGCCCAATATGAACGCCATCATGAGTTCTGTCGAAAAAAAGTTCTACGGCGTAGCCTCGGGCACCGCGGGAACCGCGCGCCTGCTGGGGCAGATGCTGAGCATGGGGATCGCCATGCTGCTGTTTGCCCTCTTTATCGGGAGGATCGAGATCACGCCGGAGACCTATCCGCTCCTACTGATCAGCATGAGGACGGCTTTCGCCATTTTTGCCGCCCTCTGCATGGTCGGCATAGTCGCCTCTCTCGCCAGGGGCAAGATTCGAGAGGAAGATGACGAGGAAAGAAAACAGACTGCATACGCTTCAACACCTGATCATTGATATGGACGGCGTTCTGTACCGGGGCAACAAAGCCATCCCTGGCACCGATGGTCTCTTGAGTTTCCTGCGAAGCCGGGGCATCAGCTTTGTGCTAGCGACTAATAACTCAACGAGGACCCCGCAGCAGTACGTGGACAAGCTGGCCGGGATGGGCGTGATGGTCCAGGCCAATGAGATACTGACTTCCGCCCAGGCGACGGCGAGCTATCTGGCGAGCACCGCTGCCCCGGGCACACGCGTGTTCGTCGTGGGCCAGGATGGATTGCGGGCAGCGCTGCACGGAGAGGGATTTGCGCTGGTGGAGGAGGATGCAGAGTTTGTCGTCGCGGGCATGGACTTTGCGGTATGCTACGAGGACTTGGCCCAGGCTACCCTGCTTATCCGGGCGGGGGCGCAGTTCATCGGCACCAATCCCGATCGCACCTTCCCCGGCGAGCGCGGGATTGTGCCCGGAGCCGGGGCGTTGCTGGCCTTCTTGGAGGCAGCCACCGGGGTCAAGCCCACGGTCATCGGCAAACCGGGCACAGCGATGATGGAACAGGCCCTCGCTCGGATGGGCGCTCATGCCAGCGCCACCGGCATCCTGGGCGACCGGCTGGAGACTGATATCCTGGCTGGACAGCGAACCGGGTTGCTCACCGTGCTGGTGCTGAGTGGCATCACAGACAAGGCGATGTTGGCCGGATCAGAGATCCAGCCCGACCTCGTGTACCGCGACGTAGGGCACCTCCACGTCGTGTGGCAGAAGGTGCTGGATGCCTGAGCGCCCCGCGTTGTACGACCTGACCCATGCCCAATTGGGCGAGATGCTGACCAGTTGGGGTGAGCCGCGATTCCGCGCCGACCAGGTGTGGCGCTGGCTCTACAGGTCGCTGGTCCGGGATGTTGGGGCCATGGCCAACCTGCCCAAAACACTGAGGGCGCGGTTAGCGACCGACACCGATCTAACTTTGCTCACGCCTCTGACGGAGCAGGCATCAGCTAGCGGGCAGACACGCAAGGTGCTATTCCAGTTGCGTGATGCGAACACCGTCGAGAGCGTGCTAATGCACTATCACGGCAGACAGACGGCCTGTATTTCGACGCAGGTGGGCTGTGCTATGGGCTGCATCTTTTGCGCCACGGGACAGGGCGGCCTGGTGCGGAACCTGTCGGCCGGCGAAATCGTGGCCCAGGTGCTCCATTTTGCAGCCGCCAGGCGAGATCAGGAGGCAGAGATTGAGCAGACAGCCAGAGTGGATCCAGTCTCCGCCCAGCCGGTCAGCAACGTGGTCCTGATGGGCATGGGCGAACCGCTAGCCAATTATGCAGCCACCTGGCAGGCGGTAGAGACCTTGACGGATGCACGGGGTTATCATCTCGGAGCTCGGCGGATCACCCTCTCGACGGTGGGGCTGGTGCCCGGTATCCGGCGGCTGATCGAGGAGGAGTTGCCCATTAACCTGGCAGTATCGCTCCACGCGCCGGACGACGACCTGCGCAGGCAACTCGTGCCGGTCAACGAGCGCTATCCGCTGGCGGAACTGATGGCTGCTATCCGCGATTATGTGGAGAGCACCCGCCGGCGTGTTACCATCGAATATGCGCTCATCGCTGGTGTCAACGATGCGCCCCGCCAGGCCCGCCAATTGGCTGAGCTACTGGGAGGCCGGCTGGGCTTGGCGGCCCCCGCACCACACGTGAACCTGATTCCGCTGAACCCAACGCCCGATTCGTCGCTTCGACCCTCACCCCGAGAGCGGGTGAACGCATTCCACGCCGCGTTGAAGGAGGCCGGCATTCCGACTACCGTACGTGTTCGCCGGGGCATTGATATCGAAGCAGGTTGTGGCCAGTTGCGCCAGCAGCAGGTTTGTATCGCTACCTGCTGAGAACTTGCATTTTTGCCAGAAACCGGGTATTATGGCCTATAGTCAAGTATGGTCACAGACACTATCTGGGGAGCAATGTGAGTAAACGCAAGATCAAGATCGCTCCATCCATCTTGTCCGCGGATTTTTCACGTCTGGGCGAACAGGTAGCCGAGGCGGAGGACGCTGGCGCAGACTATATCCACGTGGACGTGATGGACGGCCACTTCGTGCCCAATATCACCATTGGCCCGCCGGTAGTGCGCGCCGTACGCCGGGTCACGCACCTGCCGCTGGACGTACACCTGATGATCGAGTCGCCGGAACGGTATGTACCCGACTTTTGCGCTGCCGGGGCCGACATCCTGACGGTCCACGTGGAGGCCTGTCCGCACCTGCACCGGACGATTCACCAGATCAGAGATCTGGGCTGCCGCGCTGGTGTGGCGCTGAACCCGTCTACCTCGGTGATCAGTTTGGAAGAGATAATTCCCTACGTCGATCTGGTGCTCGTTATGACGGTCAATCCCGGTTTTGGCGGGCAGACCTTCATCCAAGGGACCCTGACAAAAATCCAGCGCGTGCGGAGGATGCTGGACGAGCTTGGTCCTCAGGCGGAACTTGAGGTTGATGGCGGAATCGGAGCGGAGACAGCGTCGACAGTGGTCCAAGCCGGGGCTGAGGTGCTGGTGGCTGGGTCTGCCGTCTTTGCGGCGCCTGCTGTCTCTACGGCAGGCGGGGTCGCTGCAGCAATCGCACGCATACGAGAGGCATCACGAGCGTAGGACAAACGACAAAAGGCCAACTCCGCAAGTGCCCTACCGCAGGGTAGGCTGGAGCTGGCCTGCCGAGACCGGCGACGTGCCGGTCGACAACGAGGAGGCATTGTCAGGCTTTGTTCAGGGTTCGTTGGCAGCGTGTGCAGATCTTCATCCGTTGGGGCTTGCCATCCTTGTAGATGGTAACCCTTTGGATGTTTGGTTTCCACTGGCGCTTGGTCTTGACATTGGAGTGGCTAACATTGTGCCCAAAGGACGGGGTTTTGCCACATATCTCGCATTTTGCCATGATCGCATCTCTCCTATACAGACAGAGCCAGCTTGCACGAGAGCTGGCCCGGCGTGGTCCGGTTCGTTGGATGCTATCTTACCACAAGGGAGACTAGATCGCAAACCGGACCAGGGCTGGGGCACCATCGATCGAATCTGTCTCAAACAGTGGTGTGGATGGCGGGTGGCGCAGGCAGTTTGCACCGCATCAAGGGCTGTAGCCCTGAATCAGTAGAGAGGTAGGGCAACGGATGGAAGAAACCAGGTTAGGGAAAATCGAGGTATTGCCAACAGCCATTGCCAGTCTCGCCAGCCAAGCCGTGCTTGAGTGTTACGGCGTGGTGGGCATGGCGCACAAAGACCTGGCCAGCGGCATCGTTGAGATCCTACAACCTGCGAGCCATCGACGCGGCGTGGACGTTCGCGTCACTGGCGATCAGATCGTGATTGACCTATATGTGGTGATCGAGTATGGCACGCGCATCGTGATGGTGGCTCGGAACATCCAGAGTGTGGTCAAGTATGCCATGGAAAGGGCATTGGGTGTGCCGGTGGCTGCCATCAACGTCCACGTACAGGACCTGCGGGTCAGCACGGACTGATGCTGTCCCAGGACGTAGTACACGCAGAACGAGGCAGGAGGCAGGAGCTTTGACAGCAGAGCAAAACATGATAGGTGGACAACGACGTCCTTCCCAGGACGCGTCCTTCTCCGAGGACACCTTCTCACCACAACTGCATCCTGATGCCGCCATCTCCGATGGAATGCCCTTCTGCGATGGCCGGGGATTGAAGCGCCTGGTAAGATCTGGGCTGGCCTGGCTGGAACCCCATCAGGCAGCCATCAACGCCCTGAACGTCTATCCCGTGCCCGACGGCGACACGGGCACCAACATGCTACTAACCATGCAAGCGGCCTACCGGGAGATCCAGGACTCGCCTGAAGAAGAGGTAGGCATCATCGCCCAGAAAGTGGCTCACGGGGCCTTGATGGGCGCCCGGGGAAATTCGGGCGTCATCTTGTCGCAGATCTTTCGGGGGTTCGCCCGGGCACTGGAGGGGGTAGACGCGTTTAACACGGTCCAGTTTTCTTCGGCGCTTCGGGAGGCGGCAAAGACAGCCTACAAGGGTGTGATGAAGCCCGTGGAGGGCACAATCCTGACCGTCGCCCGTGAGGCAGCCGAGGCTTCGGTCCTCGCTGCTGCCAGTAGTGAGGACCTGCGCTACGTCCTGGAACAGGTCGTCCGCGAGGCCAGAGATTCGGTGACTCGAACCCCCACCCTTCTCCAGGTGCTGGCAGAAGCTGGCGTGGTGGATGCCGGCGGGCAGGGATTACTCATCATCCTGGAGGGGATGCTTCGCTACACGAGAGGTGAGCAGGTGACTATGGATACCGAACTGGCGGCGGCAGTGGACCTCGAACCGTTCCACCTGGAAGCTGAAGAGGGATACGGCTACGACATTCAGTTTGTCGTCCATGGCGAAGGGCTGGACGTCGAAGACATCCGGGAAACCATCGCTTCGCTGGGGGACTGTGCGCTGGTGGTCGGCGATTCCCGGGTCGTGAAAGTGCACGTCCATTCACCGGAACCGGGCACGCCGATCAACTACGGGGCCAGCATCGGGTCGCTCAGCCGCGTCATCGTAGAGAACATGCAGGAGCAGTACCAGGACTTTATTCTGAGCAAGGCCCAACAACCAGCAGCTCATGCGGAACCGGTGAGCGGAATTGGCACGGTGGTGGTTGCGCCCGGCCAGGGGTTAATGCAGGTATTCGAGAGCCTGGGAGCCAGCGCCGTGGTGTCTGGGGGGCAGACCATGAACCCCAGCACCGAGGATCTGCTCAAAGCTGTGGAAAGCGTGCCGTCCGACGACGTGATCATCCTGCCTAACAACAAGAACATCGTGATGGCTGCCGAGCAGGCCAGCGCCTTGTCCGAGAAAAACGTGGAGGTAGTGCGCACAGTCACCGTGCCTCAGGGCATCACTGCCCTTCTCGCCCTGAACCACCAAGCTGATCTGGAGACCAATACTCGGGTGATGGCCGAGGCAATCCAGACCATCGATACCGCCGAAATCACGACAGCGGTCCGTTCAGTGCAGATCAACGGCATCCAGGTGCAAAAAGGCGAGGTAATCGGCCTGGCGAACGGGATACTGAAAGCCAAAGGGGATTCACCGGCCGCGGTGAGCAGGGCGATTCTGGAGAAAATGCTCGCCGGGGACGTCGGACGTCCCACTCGCGAGGTTATCACCATCTACTACGGGCAGTCGGTCACCGCCGATGAAGCCCAACAACTGGCTGCTCAAGTCGCAGAGCAACACCCGGAGCAAGAGGTCGAGGTGGTGGACGGTGGCCAGCCCCATTACCATTACATCGTATCCACAGAGTGACCGGTGACGCGGAGGCAATTGGCATTATGGCAAAGACACGGATTATTACCGACGCCACGGCTCACCTCAGCCCTGAACTGGTCGCCCAGTACCAGATCACGGTCTTGCCGATAGAAGTCCGGTTTGGCGACGAGAAATACCTCATCGGCCCAGACGAGAGCACGGAACGCCTGTTCCGGAGGATGGTAGACGGCCCGGCCAGCTCGATCCAAGCCTCGATTCCGCCTGGCGCGATCCAGGAAGCATACAGGCAACTGAGTCGGGAGACGGATGAAGTCTTGGTGATTCTGAGCTCGAGAAAACTGAGTGGGGGGTACGACACAGCCAGGGCCGTGTCCGGCGCCTTCCTGGGCCAGTGTCGGATTGTTGTCACGGACTCTATGTCCACCTCGTGGGGGCTGGCTCTGCTGGTCGAAGCAGCAGCGCGAGCAGCCGACGAAGGGAAGTCCTTTGACGAGACCATCCGCATGGTGCGAGGGTTATTGCCACATGTCTATATTGTATTCTTTGTGGAACGGCTGGACTATCTGGAGAAGGGTGGGCGCATCGGCCCGGCACAGGCGCTGTTGGGCACCTTGCTGCGCATCAAACCGTTGTTGATGGTCCAGGAAGGCGACATCATCCCGTTGGAAAAAGTGCGGACGCGCACCATGGCCATCGAAAAGCTGGCCGATTTTGTGACCGAGTTCGCCTCGATTCAGCAAGTTGTCATCATGCACAGCCCCCTGGGAAATGGTACTGACGAACTGAGGGGTGAACTGGACGAGCGATTGAGTCAAGAGCTTCCCGGTTTGGATTTCCCGGTCATAGAGTACGATCCGGTATTGGCCTGTCACCTGGGGCCAGACGCGTTGGGGGTGACCGTTTTTGAAGGATTCTAGGAGATCAGGACACTCGGCAGAATCCGATTCCGGCGGATCGGCGCGAGGAGGGAGACGGAGCCACAATGGGACCGGTCCGGATCGTCACCGACAGCACGGCCGATGTACCTACCGCCATAGGATCGGAGCTAGGCATCGCCGTCGTACCTCTACAGGTACACCTCGGTGAAGAGGTCTATCGGGACGGCGTGGACCTGTCGCCCCAAGAGTTCTTTGACAAGCTAGCGCACAGCTCAGAATTGCCCCGCACGTCTCAGCCACCGGTAGGACAGTTTGTGGAAACCTACCAGCGGCTTATCGACGGAGAACGGAGCGAGGGAGTGGTCTCGATCCACATAGCGGGCAGTCTGAGCGGTACAATCAATGCAGCCTGGACCGCAGTCCAGATGCTGCCCGATCCCACACGGGTTCAGGTGATTGATTCGGGCCAGCTTTCGATGGGCATTGGTTGGGCAGCTATCGAGGCCGCCCGGTTGGCCCAGAGCGGCTCGCCGCTGGTCGAGGTCAGCCGGGCCGTGCGGGAGCTCGTGCCGCGGTTGCGAACGGTAGCCATGGTAGATGATTTGGAGAACCTCTACAAAGGTGGACGTATCACGTTGATTTCGGCAGCCCTTGGAACAGCTCTGCAGATCAAGCCGCTGCTCAGCATCCGGCATGGCGAGGTCTCGGTCTGGGGCAAGGCGCGCACCCGGTCCAGGGCCATGAAGCAGCTCGAGAACAGAGTACGAGAGTGGGGGCCGCTAGTCGAACTGGCAGTGCTGCACACGGGAGCTGAGTCACTGGCCGAGAATCTGTCGGATGCACTGAATGACCTGGTTCCTGCCAGTCGCATGCTTGTGCTGCCTGCGGGCTCGGCCCTGACCGCCCACCTGGCTTTGGGAGCTGTGGGGGTGGCTGCGGTAGCTGCATCCAACTGACGGGACACGTCAGATGTCCGCCATTAGCATGGAACTAGTAAAGAAGCCGAACAGTGCCCATGTTGAGGTGTACGGCCAATTGGAACACATGGGATTGGGCCAGCGCCCATGACCCGTCTCCAGCTCGTGGCTGATTATGATCAGAATTGTCACCGAAAGTACCGCCGACATCCCGCGCGACATGGTCACCAGACTGGGCATCACCATCGTTCCCAGCTATGTGGTCTTTGGGACGGAAACCTATCGCGACGGTGTGGAACTGACCAAGCGGCAGTTCTACGAAAGACTGGCCGCGACAAATGTGATCCCAACGACGGCCACACCGCCTCCGGCCATATACGAGGAGGTGTATCGCAGGCTGGCCAGGGAAACGGACGAAATCGTCTCGATCCATCTCGCCGCGAACCTGAGCGGCCTCTACAATGCAGCGTCCGTGGCGGCCCGGAGCGTCTCCGAGGCCAACATCGCGGTCATCGATTCAGGACAGATCACAATGGGCTACGGCTGGATGGCGGTCGCTGCGGCCGAGGCCGCGCAGCGCGGAGACAGCCTGAAACAAGTGATAGCCCTGGTCGAGGGGATGAAGGACCGTTCGCGGCTCCTGGCTGTCCTTGACACACTCGACTTTGTGCATCGGGGCGGACGCGTGGGCTGGGTGCAGGCTATGATTGGCACACTGCTCCAGATCAAGCCGGTCATCAACGTCCGATTGGGTGAGGTCAACTTACTGGAGCGCACCCGCACCTGGAAACGAGCGTTGGACCGCCTGATGGAAATGGTGCAGGCGCTGGGGCCGCTAGAACGAGCCATCGTGCTGCACGCCAATGCGCCCGACCGGGCAGAACTTGTGGCTGACCGGTTGCAGGTGGTTGCGCCTGGATGGGAACGGCTTGTTGGACAGGCAGGTGTGACCATCGCCAGTCACGTGGGACCTGGGGCCATTGGCATCGCGTTCGTTGCAGCGGACAACTAGAACCAGAGCAAGCTTGGGCCGAAGGAGCCTTTGGAGGCAAGATGCCAGCAGCCTTTGACAAGCTGGAAAGAATCCTAGAGCTGGAACAGAGCCAGGGCTACAGTGACCGAGCCGTCATCGGCGGGCTGGAGAGCTTTGCTGGACTCTGGCGAGACCAAGTCCAGGCAGAACTCGCGGTCTCACCAGGACAGGACAAAACGCAGATCAAGCAGGCAAGTGAAATCACCAGCCTTCTGGCAGGCTACGCACAGGCCGATACACAGCAACGAGCCCAGACAGTGAATGAGATTCTCAATCAACTGGGTCCGACCGTCCAGGCCACCTTGCCACCGCGCCAGCCCCCGCTGCGCAAGCCAGGCTCGTCAGTCGCGACTACTGCTTCCGTACCCAGCCCAACTCCAGAGCACCGTACCTCGGGCCTGGAGGCGCCAGACGCGAGCACCTCAGGCGTGCCAAGCCCAGCTTCGGAGCACCCTGCCTCGGGCCCGGAGGCGCCAGACGCGAGCACCTCAGGCGTGCCAAGCCCAGCTTCGGAGCACCCTGCCTCGGGCCTGGAGGCGCCAGTCAGCAGTCTGCCAGGGATCAGTGCGGCCTACTCAGGGCGGCTGCAGCGGCTGGGCATCACTACGGTCGGCGACCTTCTCTACCACGTTCCCCACCGTTACGACGATTATCGCACCCTGAAGCCGATCAACCGCCTGGAGTATGGCGAAGAGACAACCATCATCGGCACAATCTGGGAAACCAGTACCCACAGGACACGTGGAGGGGGCACCATCGTAAACAGCATCATCGCCGACGCTTCGGGGACCATAACAGCGACCTGGTTCAACCAGCCCTATCTGACCCGCCAACTGCGGGCTGGGCGGCAGATCGTCCTGAGCGGCAAGGTGGACGAATACCTCGGACGATTAGTCCTACAAGCGCCGGTCTGGGAACCCCTGGAAAGGGAACAGATCCACACGGCCCGGCTGGTGCCCATCTATCCCCTGACTCGCGGCATCACATCCCGCTGGATGCGACGGCTGATGAAGCGCGTGGTGGACCACTGGGCGCCTCGCTTGGAAGATCACCTACCCGGGACCATCCGAGAGCGAACGGGGCTGTTGGATCTCCGCACGGCCATCCAGCAGATCCACTTCCCTGATAGCCAGCAAACGGCCCAGGAGGCACGACGCCGGCTGTCCTTCGACGAGTTCCTATTCATCCAACTGGGGGTGTTGCGCCAACGCCAGGAGTGGCAAAGCCAGCCAAGTACGTCCATCCCCCGCAACCAGACCCTGCTTGACACTTTTCTAAAGTCGCTGCCGTTTCAGTTGACAGAGGCACAACGTCGCAGCATGGACCATATCCTGGGAGACCTCACTCAGCCACACCCCATGAGCCGCCTGCTGCAAGGTGACGTGGGCTCAGGCAAGACAGTGGTTGCCACAGCAGCGATGTTGATGGCCGCTGCCGTGGGCAAACAGACGGCGCTCATGGCTCCCACGGAGATCCTGGCCGAACAGCACTACCGGACTATTGTCCAGTTGCTGGCTCAGGCAGACAACTGGGATCTAGAACGCCCCATCTCGGTCGTGCTGCTCACCGGCAGCTTGCGGCGCGTGGAGCGTGGCAAAGTCTACGCAGCTCTAGCTTCGGGCCAGGCAGACGTAGTGGTGGGTACGCACGCCCTGATCCAGCGGCACGTCACCTTCAAGGATTTGGGGCTGGTCGTCGTAGACGAACAGCATCGTTTCGGTGTGACCCAGCGGGCCATCCTGCGGGGCAAGGGTGACTCTCCTCACATGCTGGTCATGAGCGCGACACCCATCCCGCGCAGCCTGGCGCTGACCGTATACGGCGACCTTGACATCTCGTTGATCGACGAGCTGCCGCCCGGTCGCCAACCCATCGAAACCCGCTGGCTGTTGCCCAGAGAACGGGAACGGGCCTACGGCTTTGTGCGCAGCCAGATCGAAAAGGGGCGCCAGGCCTTCATCCTGTACCCTCTTGTTCAGGAATCAGATAGAGTGGAAGCCAGGGCAGCCGTGGAAGAATACGAACGGCTGCAGCAAGACGTGTTCCCTGACTTGCGCCTGGGACTGCTCCACGGCCGGCTGAAGCCCAGGGAAAAGGATCGAGCAATGACCGCCTTCCGCCAGGGCGAGTTGGACATCCTGGTGTCCACTTCGGTGATAGAAGTCGGCATTGACGTACCCAACGCCACAGTCATGCTAATCGAGGGCGCCGACCGCTTCGGTCTGGCCCAGTTGCACCAGTTCCGGGGGCGTGTGGGCCGGGGCGGGCACAAATCGTACTGCTTGCTCCTGTCGGACGCTGCTGCTCCCGACGATCCACAGACAAGAACCACGTGGGAACGGTTGAAAGCCATTGAGGAAACGCAGGATGGATTCGTTCTGGCCGAAAAGGACCTGAAACTGCGTGGACCAGGCGACTTTTTCGGGGTGCGGCAGAGTGGGCTGCCAACGCTCCGCCTGGCCAGTCTGAGCAACGTCCAGATCCTGGAACAGGCTCGGACTGAAGCTCTGATCCTGTTCGAAGAGGATCCGGCGCTGAGAGAGCCAGAGCACCAGGCCCTTGCTGAACAGGTGGACCAGTTTTGGCAAGTCAAGGGAGACCGGAGTTAGGACACACGGAGGACAATGATGCCCAGTGCTATCTACCCCGGAACCTTTGACCCGGTGCACAACGGCCACATAGACATTGCGACGCGCGCCGCAGCGCTGTTCGAGCATTTGACCGTGGCGATCTATTCCCGGCCGGTCAAGAACCTTTTGTTCACCACGCAAGAACGCCAAGCCATGATCGAGGAAGCCCTAGGCCACATTGCCAACATCAGCGTCGTGGCCTATCGCCAACTCACAGTGGATTTTGCGCAGCAGGTGGGCGCTCGAATAATCGTCCGGGGCCTGCGGGTGATCTCTGACTTTGAGCTGGAGTTTCAGATGGCGCTGACCAACAAGAAGCTGGCGCCAGACATCGAGTTTGTGTGCCTGATGACCGGCCAGGAATTTGCCTTTCTCAGCGCCAGTACCGTCAAAGAAATCGCCATGCTGGATGGCTGCGTAACCAACATGGTGCCGCCCCACGTTGAGGATGCACTGCGGGCCAAGCTCAGAGAGCGAACCGGCAAAGGGGAAACAGCAGTCAAGCTGGTCTCCCTGCGGGACTAGACCCAGCCCGAACAGCCAGCAAGTCGAGTTAGCAGGCGAAGTAGGGCTCTTGGCAAGTCGTTGGCGCGGCCAGGACTTGCTCGCAGCAGGATCTCGGACTGCGAGCGGAAAACACACATCTTGGGGCCATGCAGTGCCCCAAGCTGAAAGAAAGGGGGTGATTCCCATTAGCGACATATACCACCTGATTGATCGTTTGGAACGAGTGTTCAGCGAAAGCCTGCAGGTGCCCTTGAGCACGTACATGGTCGTCAACGAGGATGATTGCCTGGACGTGGTTGACCAGATGCGGACGGCCATTCCGCAGGAAGTCAGGCAAGGGGAAAAGATCCTACAGGAACGGGACCGGATCGTTGCCCAGGCGGAAGAAGAGGCAGAGCGAATCGTGGAACTGGCACGGGGAGAGGCGTCCGAGCTGGTAGACGAGCATGACATCATCCAAGCCGCCGATCAAAGGGCACAGACGATCATCGAGCGAGCTCAACGAGAAGCCGAGGTACTCAAGGGTGAAGCAGTCAGCTATGCCAGAGAGGTGCTGTTCGCCCTGAACGACCAGCTTTCTGTCCTGGATGGCCAGATCGGCACACTCCTGACGACCGTTCTCAATGGTTTGGAGACCCTATCGGCGACCCACGAACCGGAGCCTGACAAAGAACCTGAGTCTCAGCCGATCCAAGAAGCGCCCTGACGGGAATTGCGCCAGCAAGAGTTTGGCGCGATCCGGGCAAGCAATTCTGGACCTGCCGAATCCACCGTCCCAAGTGTTCCCAGGTTCTTCGAACGCCTGAGTTGCAGTTCCTTGGGGGAAGGCAACCCGTCTGTCCGGCTGCGTCATTATTTTGACATGCGGCTTACTCTCGCCTATAATTGAGCAATTCAACGGTCGAGGACAGACATGCGCTACAACGTTGCCCAACTGCTCAAAGGGCCGACCGGTGCACGTCAACAATACGACTTGAACGAGGTGATTGCACACCTGGACCAGGAACTGGAACCAGTTCGCCCCCTCGTCGGGTCGATCATGCTAACGCGCACGAGCCAGGGGATCCTGGTGTCTGGCCTGGTGGGAACCTCACTCCGGACGGTGTGCCGGCGTTGTCTGGAAGTGTGTGACGTGGAAGTGGAACTCGCTCTGGAGGAGGAGTTCTTCCCTGTCATGCCCATCGGTGAAGCCTCGTTCGATGATGTGCCGCAGGAAGAGCGCGACGAAGCAGTGCTGATTGACGAGAACCACATGCTCGACCTGAGTGAAGTAGTCCGCCAAGGACTCTGGGTGGCCGGTCCGATGGAGGCGACTTGCCGTCCCGACTGTGCAGGGCTGTGTCCCCACTGCGGAGGGAACCGCAATCTGGGGCAGTGTCACTGTGACAGTACAACCGTGGACCCGCGTTGGGCTGCGTTGCAGACATTTCGCAGTGGCAGCCGGCTCCCCGCGCCGGCCTATACTGCAGGCAGTTCCTCGAGAACTGCAGGGAGTTTGAGGAACGAATCCACACTATCAAACGGGTCAGACTCGTAGAAAAGGAGTGAATAGCCAGTGGGAGCACTACCAAAACGGAAACTGGGCAAGGGCCGCAAGGGGCGGCGACGAAGCCACCATGCACTCAAGGCCCTGAACCTGGTCCCTTGTCCCAAGTGCCACGAACCACGCCTGCCGCATCAGGTCTGCCGTTCGTGCGGCAGCTACAAGGGCATCGAAGTCATTGAAGTCAAGTCCGACTAGAAACATCGGGCGATGCTTGCATCGCCCGATGCGGGCGGGCCGGACCCGAAAAGGCGCCGCATCACCAGTCTCGGCAGGGCCGTGTCAGGGTTCCACGCGCACGGCCCTTGTTACGCTGGTCATGCTGCCAATGCGCACATCGGTTCGGGATGACATCAAGAGGGGGCCAAAGTGATCGATTTTTCATTATCCGATGACCTGTTGGAAATCCAAGCCCGGGCACGCAAGTTCGCCCAGGAGGAGATCCTGCCCATCGCCGCCGAATACGACCGCAAGGCCGAGGTGCCACCTGGCATCGCCGAGAAGGCCAAGGCTGCCGGGATGATCAACGTGACCATTCCTCAGGAATATGGTGGAATGGGCTACGGCGCGGTGAAAAGCGCCATCATCGCCGAGGAATTGGGTGCAGCCTGTGCCGGCATCAGCATTACCATCCTGGTCAACGGTCTCGCCCTAACCCCCATCCAGCTTTTTGGAGACACGGAACAAAAGGAAGAGTTCCTGCGCCCCGTCGCCGAGGGAGCCAAGTTGGCGGCCTTTTGTCTGACAGAGCGCGGGGCCGGGTCTGATGCCAGTGCGCTTGAGACCACTGCTCTGCCCGAGGGGGACAATTTCGTCATCAATGGCCGAAAGTGCTTTATCACCAGTGGCGGGCTGGCCGAAGTCATGACCGTCTTTGCCCTGACCGACCCTGACCGCGGTCCCCGAGGTGTATCAGCCATCATCGTGCCGACGAATGAAGATCTGCGACCAAACCCCCCAGGCTCCATCCGGGTCACCAAGGTCGAGGACAAGCTGGGACAGAGAGCGTCGAACACTGTGGAGCTGACCTTCGAGAATGTACGCGTGCCCCAGGCCAACCTGTTAGGCAAGCGAGGACGGGGTTTTCGTATCGCCCTGGAGACCCTCGACTTTGGGCGGTCGGGGGTGGCAGCCCTGAGCGTCGGGGTAGCACGGGCAGCCCTGGAACACGCCATCGCCTACGCCAAAGACCGTCGGCAGTTTGGCGCGCCGATTATGAACAACCAGGGCATATCCTTCATGCTGGCCGACATGGCCATGAAGGTAGAGGCGGCACGATTGCTCACTTGGCAGGCAGCCTGGATAGCGGACAAGGGCTTGAAAGCCACCGCCAAGTCGGCCATGGCCAAGTGCTTTGCCGCCGATACGGCGATGGAGGTGACCACCGACGCGGTGCAGATCTTTGGTGGATACGGCTACATGAAAGACTATCCCGTCGAGAAGCTGATGCGCGACGCCAAGTTACTGCAGATCTACGAAGGCACCAACCAGATCCAGCGTTTAGTGATCGCCCGACAGATAAGCAAGTGAGAGAATAGGGGACAAGGAACAAGGGCGATGAGTCTGACGGCGCTGATCTTTCCCGGCCAAGGATCACAGACGGTGGGGATGGGCAAGGATCTGGCTGAAACCCATGCACAGGTCCGTCGCATCTACGCTGAAGCAGATGCGGTCCTGGGGCTCTCCCTGTCGAGCCTCTGCTTCAAAGGGCCGAAAGAGGCGTTGGACGACACCGTGAACACCCAGCCGGCAATCTTTGTCACCAGCCTGGCAGCACTTCAGGCACTGGAGAGCGCAGGCGAATTGCCCCCAATGGCAATGGTGGCGGGGCACAGCCTGGGCGAGCTGACGGCTCTGGTGGCCGCCGGGGCCATGGACTTTACCGACGGGCTGCGCCTGGTGCGTACCCGAGGGCGGCTGATGAAGCTGGCGGGGGAGCGGAGCCCGGGCGGCATGGCCGCCGTACTCAAGATGGACGACGCCGAGGTGGAAAGGGCCTGTCAAGAGGCCAGCGACGAGACCGGCAAGGCCGTGCAGATCGCCAACTACAACTCACCAGGGCAGGTGGTCATCTCGGGCGATAAGGAGGCACTCGCACGGACCATCGAGGTGTTACGGGCGCGGGGTGGCCGGCGTATCATCCCGCTGGCCGTGAGCATCGCGGCCCACTCGCCGCTGATGGCCAGTGTGGTGCGAGAGTTCCAGGCCGCCGTAGCGGCCACCCCCCTGCGCGTCCCCAAGATACCGGTCGTGGCTAACATCGGCGCGCGCCCCCTGCTTGGCGTAGAGGAGATCCGCGACGAGCTTGCCGGGCAACTCACCCGCCCGGTGCGCTGGACAGCCTCGGTACAATGGATGCTGGCCCAGGGAGTGACCCGCTTCGTCGAATTGGGACCGCAGGAGGTGCTGAGCAAGCTGGTGAAGCGGATTGACAGAGGTGCGCAGGCAATCAGCATAGGGGACGTGGCGGGGGTAGAATCCATGAGACTACTGGAAACACACAGGGCTTCCTGAGGAAGCGAAGCAATGGTAGAATAGAGGGTCACCCACACGCTCCTCATGGACGATGAGGCCGTCATCATTGAGAATGTGCCTACACGGGAGTGCCTGGAAACTGGAGAGCGTTTCTTCTCCCTGGGAACTATGGAATGCCTACAGTAAGCAATCTGGTTGCCAAGAAAACCTCGCCGTGTGCGGGGGACGCCTGAGTTTGAATTTGCTACACCCGATCCACGGCTCGGTGTACATACCTGGCATGCATCACTTTGGATACTCTCCCCTGGTGCCATGATGATGGACTGCTCTACTGACAGGGGGAAGGGCGTGATTCAGGGGTTTCCCAAAGAGACCTGGAGAAAGTCAAGGGAGGAGCCGATGGACTTTACAGAGAGGGTCGCCCTCGTAACGGGCAGTTCACGGGGCATTGGCCGGGCCATTGCCCTGCGGCTGGCAGCCGGTGGAGCGAGCATCGCAGTCAACTACCTGAGCGATGAGGACGCTGCCACTGAGGTGGTGGAGCAGATCAAGGCCATGGGCCAGCCCGTTGGCACAACCGGCGCTATCGCTGTCCAGGGTGATGTGAGCCAGGTGGCTGAGGCGCAGGCGCTGGTCGACGCCACAAGGGAGGCCTTTGGGCGGGTGGACATCCTGGTCAACAACGCCGGTACCACGCGGGACACGCTCCTGATGCGCATGAGCGAAGAAGACTGGGACATCGTGATCGACACCAACTTGAAGGGCACATTCAACTGCATCAAGGCCGTGAGCCGGCAGATGATGCGCCAACGCTACGGGCGGATCGTGAACATCACGTCGGTGGCGGCACTGGGGGGCAACGCAGGGCAGGCAAATTATGCTTCAGCCAAAGCAGGGATCATCGGCCTGACCAAAACGGTGGCCAAGGAACTAGGCTCGCGGGGGATCACGTGCAATGCCGTGGCCCCCGGCCTCGTCCCCACCGATCTAACTGCTTCTTTGCCGCAGGACCTGGTCCAGTTGGCCGTCGAACGCACACCGCTGGGGCGGACCGGCTCAGTGGAAGACATGGCCGCTGCGGTCGCCTTCCTGGCCTCTGACGAAGCAAGCTTTATCACTGGCCAGGTCTTGGCTGTGGATGGTGGTCTGGCGATATCGTGAGGGAGGGACCTGTGGATGACAATCACGGCAAAGTAACAATCGCACCGAATGTGCTGGTCACTATCGTGCAAAAGACAGCCGGTGCGGTGCCCGGCGTGGCCCACCTGTGCAGCAACGTGCCCGGCGTGAAGCGTCTGCTGGGCCTGCACACGGTCGGGCGGGGTGTGGAGGTCAATGTTGTCGATGATCAGGTGATTGTCGACGTGTACCTGATGGCCAGGCGAGGGGTAGAACTGTTGCAGGTGGGCCGCCAACTGCAACGCGAGGTCACCCGTTCCATTGAGGACATAGTGGGGATGGATGTGCGCGAGGTCAACGTGCACATCGAAGATGTAGCGACCGAGCTGTAGTCGTGACTGAGCCGCTCAGGGATGGCGCCGTAGAACGGAAAGGGCAGGTTGGATGAGGGTTCGCCACCGGGCGCGGATTGCCGCCTTGCAGGCGTTGTTCGAAATCGACTGCGCCGGACACAATGCCGCCACGGTGATCGAGCGGCGGTTGGGGGAGGCTGACCTACCAGAGGCGGGCGCGTGTTTCGCCCGTGAGTTGGTGCGAGGGGTGGGCGATCACCAGGAACGAATCGATGCCCTGATCAAGCGCTATGCGCCTGAATGGCCCGTGGACCAGATCGCCATCATCGACCGCAATATCCTACGCATCTCTATCTACGAGGTTCTCGTGCGCCACGACACGCCAACCAAGGTGGCCATCAACGAAGCCGTAGAACTTGCCAAGAGATTCGGGAGCGAAAGCGCTGGCCGGTTCGTGAATGGCGTGTTGGGCGCGCTGGTTGCCAAAGAAGCGGTTCCAACCAAACAATGAATATCTTCAGTAACCTCGGCATCACAGAGTTGGTGCTCATCCTCTTGCTGGCACTGGTGGTGGTCGGTCCTGAGCGACTGCCAGAACTGGGCCGGAAGCTGGGCAAGACCCTGCGGGACGTTCGCACAATCTACGATAATCTGAGCAGCGAGTTGGGGCCGGAGTTCGCGTCCATGCAGCAGAGCACGCAGGACCTGCGCGAGTCGGTCGAGTCTATCCGATCGATCCCGCAGGACCTGGTCCAGTCGGTGGTCAAGGCTGCTGAGCTGGACGACGCAATAGGCGACCTGAAGGAAGTCGCGGACAGCGTAGGACAAATGGGCAAGACCCTGTCCGCTGCGCCCACCGACCTTGCCACCGTGATCAAGGATCCGGTAGATGCGGCCGTCACCACAGCCCGGAGCACCCTACTGCCAGGCGAACCAGCCGAAAAAGAAAAGGTGGCAGAAGCTGGACCGGAGAAACAACAGGCTACTCAGCTTGATGAGACGGCAGAGGAGACGGAGGACACGGCCGGCCGTGTCGATGACAGCGTTGGGCCGGTAGGTCAAACCGAGTCCAAGCCAACCGACCCTGCCGGCGCGATCCAGGCGTCGGTAGACTCAGCCATACCTACGACCCAGAACTCCCGGGCGCCCGCGGACACCGCTGGCGAGGAAAAGACAGAGCCAGAGACTGAGCCGGAAGAGCTCGCAGAGTCAGACCAGGGGTTGAACCCGACGGAGGCGGCCCGACCTGCGACTCGGGGCGCTCCCGGGGAGCAGCACAATGAGTGAAGCTCAGACCACGTCGAACGGAGCCCCTACCGCTGAGGCGGAGGTCATGCCGTTGATGTCGCACCTGAAGGAACTGCGCAAGCGGCTCTCCTGGGCATTTATTGCCCTGACAGTAACAACCGCCATCAGCTTTCTCTTTGCCAAGAAGGTTCTCGTCATCCTCATTGCACCGATGGGCGACACGCTGCCTCAAGCCCTCAAACCAACAGAGTCCATCGGCAACTATATGAAGGTAGCCCTCATCTGCGGCGTCACCCTGGCCATGCCGGTGATCGTATACCAGATTGGGCGCTTTGTCACCCCCGCCATGACCAAGCACGAAAGACGCTACGTCTGGCTGTTGGTGCCGGGCGCGACCTTGTGCTTCGTGACGGGTGTGGCGTTTGCCTATTTCGTGATGCTACCGACGGCTATTCCCTTTCTCCAAGGCTTCATGTCGGACATCATCCTGCAGCAATGGGCTATCGGCGAGTATCTCTCCTTTGTCACGTCGCTGCTTTTCTGGATCGGTGTGGCCTTTGAGCTGCCCCTGTTTGTGTTTTTTTTGGCGAAACTGGGCATCGTCAACGCCCAGATGCTCAGCAAGAACCGCAAGTACGCGGTGCTCATCATCGCAGTGGTGGCCGCAGTGATCACGCCTACGGTGGATCCGCTAAACATGCTGCTGGTCATGGGTCCTCTCATTATTCTATATGAAATCGGCATACTTTTGGCCAAAATCGCATGATTGTGCATGGTCAGGAAGCTGGCGGTCCAGAGGCCGGTTGGAATTGCTGGGAGCGCAATCATGGCCTGAACCAGGGTGCGACCAGTGTCCGTCAGGCGCAAAGAGTACAGAACCACAAGGAGGCAACAGCCATCGAAAAAGGGTGAAACAACGGTGTTTTGTTGAAATCAGTGACGATTCGGTAGACGGACATGACCCACCGACCTCTGGCCCGGGTCCAACCGACCTGCGGCTCGGCGTGCACCCGGTGTCTTTGGTCCTCGGTCATTCCCCATTCTTCAAGGAGGCAACGAATGTCCGAAAACGTAGCGATTGTGGGCATCGGCTACACCAGCTTCCATCCCCTCACCCCCGAGGTCTCGTACAAAGAGCTGATGTACGAGGCGGCGGTCAAAGCCTACGAAGACGCAGGCCTGGACCCCCGCCGTGACGTCAACAGCTTTGTCACGGTGGCCGAGGACTTTATCGAGGGGACCAGCATCTTTGACGAGTACGTACCCGATCAGATCGGCGGGCTGCTCAAACCCAACGTCACCATCCCTGGAGAGGCGATTCATGGCCTGGCAACGGCCTACATGCAGATCGCCAGCGGTCTCTTTGACGTGGTGGTCGTGGAGGCGCACAGCAAGGCATCCAACGTGCTGACCCTGCCCTACATCACCGCCTACGCCATGGATCCCGTCCTCAACCGTCCCCTGGCGGCCAACCCCCTCTTTATCGCCGGCATGGAGATGAACCGCTACCTGTGGGCGACTGGCGCCACGCGCGAGCAGTGCGCCCAGGTGGTGGTGAAGAACAAGCGAAACGCCCTCTACAACCCCACGGCCGCCTATGGCGCAAAGATCGAGCCGGAAGATGTCCTCAATGCCGAGATGCTCTCCTATCCCCTCACCCAACAGGACATCTGCGCCCACGCCGACGGGGCCATCGTGTTGGTGCTGGCCGCGGCGGATGTGGCCGAGAGCCTGAGCAGCGTGCCCATCTGGATCCAGGGCATTGGCTGGTGCAATGATGCTGCCAGCCTGGAGACGCGGGCCTGGGGGCGAGCCATCTATGCCGAAAAGGCGGGCCAGATGGCTTACAGGATGGCCGGCATACGAAACCCGATGGAAGAGATCGATTTCGCCGAGATCGACGACGGCTACTCTTACAAAGAACTGCAGCACATGGAGGCGCTGGGCTTCTGCCTGTTCGGCGAGGCCGGATATCTCACCACCGAGGGCGTCACCGACGTGGGCGGCTATCTGCCGGTGAATGTCTCGGGTGGCAGCCTGGGCTGTGGCCACCTGCTCGACGCCTCGGGGCTGCGAGCCGTGGCCGAGGTGGTGCTGCAATTGCGGGGTGAGGCGGGCACCCACCAACTGCCCGACGTAGAGACGGGTCTGGCCTTTGGCTGGCGCGGCGTACCCAGCACCAGCGGCGCGGCCGTGGTGCTAGCCGGCCCTGGCCGGCAGGAATAGGAGGCGAACAATGGGCAAACGAAAAGTTGCTGTCGTCGGAGCCGGCATGACCAAGTTCGTCCGCCGGGCCCAGGAGACAGGCAAGGAACTGTCGTTCGAGGCGACCAAGATGGCCCTCGAGTCTTGCGAGCTAGGTCTGGGCGACGTGGATTGCGTCGTCCACGGCACAGCCCCCGATTCTTTTGACGGTGTGCACATGAAGGGCGAGTACCTGTCGGATGGTTCAGGTGGCTGGCGCAAGCCATACACCCGCTGCTACGTGGGTGGCGGGACCGGCGTCTTTGCTCCTATCCACGGATGGTATCACGTGGCCTCCGGCCTGTTTGACATCGCCCTGGTAGTCTGCGAAGAAAAGATGTCCTCCTGCCAGCCCCACCCCCAGGGCGCGTTTCTGACCATCTTTGATCACACCACCGAGCGTCCCCTGGGTCCCAATCTGCTGTGGATCTTTGCCATGGAGATGAACCGCTACATGCACACCTATGGGCTGAAGAAGGAGGACATCGCCCTGGTGTCGGTCAAGAACAAGCGAAACGCGGCAGACCATCCGTGCAGCCTGCTGGGCGACCCGGACATCACACTGGAAGACGTGCTCAACTCCGAAGTGTTGGCCTGGCCGGTGCAGCGCCTGGACGTGAGCCCGGTGACCGATGGGGCGGTGGCGCTGGTCCTGGCCGCGGAGCACGTGGCCCGGCGCATCACTGACAAGCCGGTGTGGATCGAGGGCGTGGGCTGGAACCTGGACACGTCCTACTGGACCAACCGCGACCTCTGCTATCCGCGCTACGTGGAGAACGCGGCGCGCATGGCCTATGAGATGGCGGGCATCACCGAGCCGCGCAAACAGATCCACATCGCCGAGCCCTACGACCCCTTTGACTACAAGGAACTCCACCACCTGGAGGGGCTGATGCTCTTTGACCGGGGCAAGGCAGCCGAAGCGACGGCCCTGGGCATCACCCAGCGGGATGGCGACCTGCCGGTCTGCCCCAGTGGCGGGCTTTTGGGCGTGGGCAACCCCATCGCCGCTGCTGGCCTGATGAAGGTGGCCGAGCTCTTCTGGCAACTTCGGGGTGAGGCGGGCGGGCGCCAAGTTCCGGGCCAGCCGAAGCGAGGCGTGGCCCAGGCCTGGGGTGACCTGATGCAGGTGGGCACCGTCGTTGTAATGGGTGTGTAACAGGAGGAAATCACATGGCTGTACGGATCCCCAAGGCCACTACCATGTTATTGACTGAACTCACTGGCGAACCACGGCCAGAGGTGGCTTTGCTGCTCGTCATGAAAGACGCAGTCGCCTATCGTCTTGAGAGGATAGCGGCTGACCTGAAGGCCTACGAGGAAAGGTACGGGATGTCCTTTGACGAATACAAACACCTGTGGGAGACAGAGGACCGGCCCGAACACTACACCTACGAAGCCGAGACGGACTATCTGGAGTGGGAAGCCATGGTCACCCGCCAACAAAGGCTGGAAGGCACCTGCGTGTGGTTGCCATGACCACAGTCGACTTGTTGCGCAAGCTGCTGACAGCCTGCGGTCCATCTTCTCTTGTCGAGTCCTACGTGGTCCGGGTGATGGACGAGGACACCTTGAGTGTTCGCGTGTATGTTGAGGCCAAAGCCTACGGTGAAGGGGCCTTCATCAACGTGTTCTACAACGTGGCAACCGAGAAGGCTGCGTTCGCTCTTGTTGCCGGAGGCCAGAGACTCTACGGAAAGGACAATGCAAAGATGGGCTGGCACGTGCACCCTTTTGAGGCATCGCGCGAGCACAGACCGTGCCAGCCTTTGAGCTTTGGCGAGTTCTTGAGGGAAGTAGAGGGCCATCGCAAGGAGATGATACGATGACGATCAAGATAAAGGAATTCCCGGGTGTGTACCTGCGCGAGTCGGATTTTAGCGAGAAGAAGATCCTTTTCAACGAGTGGACGCCCAATGCCCAGTACGCCTGGGATGCGGGGGTGGCCATCGGCCGCTATCTAGCTGAGCTCAAAGAGGGGCGGCTCATCGGCGTGCGCTGTAACAAGTGCCGCCGCACGGTGATCCCGCCGCGCAGTTTTTGCGAGTGGTGCTTCCGGCCCATGGACGACTGGGTGTACCTGCCCGACACGGGCACGGTGAATACCTTCTCCCTGTGCTACGTCACCTGGGACATGAGGTACCTGACCGAACCCGAAATCTCGGCCGTGATCGACATCGACGGCACCAAGCCGCTGGTGGGCATCATGCACATGCTGGGCGACGTGGATTCCGACGCCGTGCACATCGGGATGAAGGTGCAGGCGGTGTGGAAGCCAGCGGAGGAGCGCGAGGGGTCGATTCTGGACATCAGATACTTTGGGCCTGTGTAGCTGGTTCATGGTGTATTGGTATGCTGGTAGATTGGTAGATTGGTAGGTTGGTGGGTTGGTAGGTTGGTATGAGACTCCAATTGACCTGTCCCTAATTCCCCAATCTACTGGCCGTGGGAGGCAGACATGGCCATACTTGAAAAAGTTGATAAACTGCACCACGCTATTGCGTGGAAGGGCGATATCCCCATCACCAGCCGCTACACGGCGGGAATCGCCGGCGAGAGGTTTTTCCGCGAGATCAAGGATAACGCTCGCATCCTGGGCACGCGCTGCGAGTCCTGCGGCCTGACCTACGTGCCGGCGACGATGTTCTGCGAGCGCTGCTTCGCCGAGCTGGACGAGTGGGTGGAGGTGCAAAGCCGGGGGGAGGTGTTCACCTACACGGTGCTGTACCGCGACCTGGATGAGAAGCCGCTGGACCCGCCGGCCATCCTGGCATACGTCAAGCTGGAAGGCGCCGACGGCGGGCTGGTGCACTACCTGGGCGAGACCGACCCGGAGGCGGTGCATATTGGCATGGAGGTGGAGGCGGTGTTCAAGGACGCCGCCGAGCGGGAAGGTTCTATCCTGGACATCGTGCACTTCCGGCCGGTCGTAGACTGAGGCAGTCTGAATCAAGGGACGTTGGGCTGGGCTCCGGAGCGCTGGGGCCTGCCCCACCGGCAGGGCGATGGTTCATGCAGGCAACCACTCGAACGTATACGACTGAAAGTATCCTCGAGTCGCTGGGCTACCCCGAGCCGTTCGTGGCAGCCAGGCAGCAGGCCCGCATGACTCAACTGGTACGCCGGACCCGTTGTGGGACCGGGATCGGTCAGTAGGGGGTCGGTGGGCATGGTATTCGGAGCAGTGTGGTCGTTCCGACCAGGAGAAAAAAGGAGCGGGAAATGACAGAGAGTGTCTACAAAGTGATCGAGCTGGTGGGAACCAGCAGCGAGTCGTGGGAGAAGGCAGCGA
>CBDUWJ010000005.1:0-22179 GCA_965370895.1 uncultured Anaerolineae bacterium
GTGGAGAGGCCGTGGTTCAGCGCAATCTGAAGGAGATCGCGGAAGCAACAGATGCCTTTTGCACCAGCAACGGCTGCACACGCCTGCTACTGGGCGGCACTGAGGCCAATGTGAGCCAGTTTTTTGACGCGCTTCCCCAAGCAGTACAAGGCAAGGTGATCGGGACCTTAACCATAGATTCCGATGCGCCGGTGGTTGAGATCCAGGCACGTTCAATGGATATGATTGAGGAGGTCGCCCAGCAGCGGGAGGTCGAACTCGTTGACGAGATGATTGCTGGATGGAAGCGCCGCAGTGGTGCGGTAGCGGGCCTATCGGACATGCTGGCGGCTCTACAAGAGCACCGGGTACGGATCGTGCTCGTCGCAGCAGGCTACGAGGCGTCGGGCTACCGATGCCAGAGTTGTCGCTATCTGATGCTCATGGAACGAGAGGAGTGCCCGCTCTGTGGTGGACCAGTAGAGCACGTGGAGGACCTGGTAGAGACGATGACACACCGGGCGCTGGAACAGGGCGTCGAAGTCGAGATCGTGCGTGGAAACGACAAGCTCGAGGAGGCTGGGTCAATAGGGGCGCTGCTCCGCTACTGACCGCGCACAGGAACTCAGGACCGAAGGGCGCTGTGGATGCAGCGCCCTTTTTGATCCTGTTGGCCATCATTGGCCAAGAGAGAGCTGTTGGCGGACCTCTGCCAGCAAGGTTTTGAACCGCTCCAGGTGGCTCAACAGCGGTGTGTCTGCGATTTTGATGGCGACAGGCACCTTGGCGTCGATTTCAATATCGGTATGGATCGGGATGGTCTCGCTGATGGTCACCGGGACCTTGGCCACCACAGGGATTGTCAGGCTGAGAGGGATCGTTGCGCTGATAGGTACCTTCACAGCCTGCGTGCCCTGGGGAGTGTCGACGAGAATCTCGAACGTTTCGTGGAATGAGACACTGTGGGAGATGGGCACGGAGGCACTGACGGGTATCTCGAACTCGCGGCGGAAGGGAATGTCAACGCGGACTGGCACTGTTTCGTGCACGTGGACTGTTGTCGCGAATGTTTCGTCCTCAAGCTGTGTCAGAGCTTCCAGGCTTTGGTCTATGATGTCGAGTGCAGTATGCCGCGCCTTCCATATGCCAGCCAGAAAGATGCCCTGGAGAGCCAATGACAGTAGCACCAGGACCCACAGTGCGACGGCCGATGCTTGAGAGATCTGTCTCATGGATTATCCTCCGATTTGTGGGTTGTCTAGAATCGCTCCCAAGGCACAGTCACCGGAAAAAGCACCCGCACAAAATCCCAGGCACGGGTCAGAACCTCTTCCTCAGTCTGGTCGGGAGGAATGAACAGATTGACACGAACGGAGAGCACGCCGTTCTCGGAATCGCGTTGAGGGTCAGCCCACAAGTACCAATACAGTACCATCAGCTTCTCACCGGTCTCTGCGTGCTGGGTGAGCAGGTAGTTGGCATACATGGGCGTCGGTTCCCTCTCGTGAACCACGTCATCTAGCAGCGCAGACTCCTGGCGGCTTTCAACCGTCTGCCAAAGGCGACCGGGGTAACAGGTTTCGGGCGTGTGGCTGAACAGAAGAAAGCTGTCGTCCCCACGATTCCCAATAAGGGTCAAGGTCAGGTTCTGGCCAGACGGATCTTGGTAGGTCCGCTGAAGGGCAACCGTGGGGTGTTTCAGGTAAAAGACGACAGAAGGGTCGTCGGCTATGTACTCGTCCGACCCAGTTTGCTGCCATTCACCCAGGGTCGTGGGGATGGTTGCAGCCATCCCCTCCGTGGTGTCCGCGGTCAAGTCGTAACGACTGCGTACCACTGTTTCGTAGGGAGTGATACGATACCAGCCCTCCACGTCAAGGAAGTAGAGGTGTTCTGGCGTTGACGCCGGTTCGAGGTCGGTCACCTCGACCGTGCTGTTGGAAAGGGCCGGCAGCTCCGAAGCCAGGTTGGCGGACGAACTCCACCGTTGCTGCCAGGTGAGACCCACAGCGAGAAGCAGAAGGGTGATAATTAGAAGATATCGTCGCGTACTCGGGAACATCCCAACACCTTGCCCAAGAGCAGCAACAGCCCTAGCGCCATGAGAAACAGGAGTGGGCTGGACCAGTCGTGATAATAGGATAGGGCGACTTCCTCACCATAGAGAACCGCCACTGCCAGGAGAATGGCGATGCGCAACACGTTGCTGAGCGCCACCAGGGGCACCACGGCAAGCAGCATCAAGGCCTTGGCTGCCAGTCGTCCTTCTACGAGGTAGATCCAGCCGACGGCCACGGTGATCATCGTCACCAGCGAGCGGAGTCCACTGCACGGAGCGCCCACAGCAATGGTGGTGTTGGGCAGGGTGATCTCGCCGCCCTGCTGCACCGCTGAAATGCCGACCAGGTTGGCCAATGCTGTGGCTGATTGGGCGGTGAACGATTCGAGCCTGGGGCTGGCCAGATCCACGAAGGGCAGTGGCACCATGAAGGCAAGAAAGACCAAGGGAAAGAGCCAATGCCTGAGCCGGGACCAACCTTCCAAGTAGAGGAGGATACCAAGGAGTAATACGAGCAAAGCCAAAGAGGCCACCGCGTAGTTCTGCCAGCGCATGGCCCAAATGATGACAGCGAGGCCTGCCACCGTGACTAGCATCCCGATCCAGGTCTCGCCTCGGCGTGGCTCGGCTACCATGTGACGCCACTGTCGCCAGGCAAGCAACGCGGCGATGACTGGCACCAGAAACCCGTGGGTGTAGTACGGGTTGCTGAGCCAAGACCTGACCAACCAGACCAAGGCTGGAGAAACGAGCAGAATCAACAGGCCTACGATGGTGACATAAGCCACCGGGGTCGTTCGGTCTCTTGCCAAAGGACATGCCACCTGAGAGAGATTGACTTGGAGCCTGGCCTGACGTATAATCGCCCTGCCATAGGGAGGCAGGGCCTGCATAGCCATCACGGTCTGAGTATAGCCCCTTTTGTGGCGAATGTCAAGTCATTGTGGCACCATCATGGTGCCGAGTGGAGGAGCGTTGGACAAAGGCGTACATGATGCAGAGGTCCGTTATGCCGATCGCCGGCAGCCGGTGCGACGCCGAGCGGGGCTTGGCTTGGTGATTCTGGGAGTGGCAGGGGCCGGATTGCTTCTGTTTTGGTGGGTTACCCTCGGTGTCTCAAGGGCTGAGCCCATCCCTCACACCCAAGTCAATCCCTACGGAGCCAACTTCTTCCTGGCCCGCGAAGTGGAGCATTGGAAACAGGAAGAGACGTTGGAGATGGCTAGCGCGGCGGGCATTGGCTGGATCAAGCAACAGTTTTCATGGGAGGAGATCGAGCCCTGGCGAAAGGGGGAATTCGAGTGGGCCAAGTACGACCGGATTGTGGACTTGGCGGAGCGGTACGGGATGCAGATCATCGCCCGGCTGGATCGCCCCCCCGATTGGACGCGCCAGGACAACGCGGCTGCGTACAGCCAGTTCAAGACCCGTCCGCCGGACGACCTGGCTGATTATGGTGACTTTGTTCGGGCCTTTGTCCAGCGCTATAAGGGTCGTGTGCGCCACATCCAGATCTGGAACGAGCCGAATCTGACCGCCGAATGGGGCTTTCAGCGAGTGGATGCTGTGGCCTATACCCAGCTATTGGAAGTGGCCTATCGCCGGGCCAAAGAGGCCGATCCCAATGTGGTGGTGCTGAGCGCACCGCTGGCCATCACACTGGAGGATGCCTCGATGCGGGGCAACCACAACGATCTCATCTTTCTGGAGCAGATGTACCAGGCTGGCGCGGGTGACTTCTTTGACATTCTGTCAGCCAACGCGTTTGGCCTGGACCGCCCGCCTGAGGAAGCACCAGACCCCGAGGTTCTCAATGTTCGCCGGGTGGAGTTGCAGCGCGAGATTATGGAGCGGTATGGCGATGTTCGCAAGCCAATCTGGATCAATGAGTATGGCTGGAATGCCGCACCAGCTTCTTTTCCTCAGGAGCTCCTGACCTGGGAGCGCGTGACCGAAGCGGAGCAGGCCGACTACACGGTTCGGGGCATCGCCTGGGCGCGGCGAAACTGGCCCTGGCTGGGTGTGGTCAATATCTGGTACTTTCGGCAGGTGGGAGATGTCCCTCCCGACCGGGCAGCCTACTATTTCGCGCTGGTGGACCCGGAGTTCAACCCCCGCCCCGTGTACGAGGCCGTGCGCAGAGCGAACCAAGATCCAGGCGTGACCCCGGGCAGTGAGCAAGAGGACACAGAAGCACAGAAGGCTGGTGCGGTTCCATTCCCCGCTCTGTGGGCGCTGTGTGGCGCCATGATCCTTTGCGGAGGGGTTTTGCTGGTGAGATCGCGAGGGTGACTCGGGAAGGCTGACCCCTCACCGGGGCACGGATTCGATGCCGTGCTGGACATTGACGGCCGTGGTCTCGACGTCTTGCCTGCCGGCCAACATCCTGTTGACTTGCGTATAGATCGCTTCGGACAGCAGAGCATACTCTGCCAGTGGGGGGCGCGCCCGTGCGACGGACAATGCGGTGTGCAACTGCCTGAACCTGGGTGCCTTGGCGAGCAGATCGGCATCACTGTACGCGACCTCCAACACGGGGGGTTGGTCGGCGGACAGCGCCATCTGGACCTGCTCATCGTAGCCGACAAGGAAGGCCATCAGACGCAGCGCCTTTTCTGGATGCAAGCTATGAGCGGACAGGGCCAAGCTCTGCCCGCCTAGGCAGGACGCGGGCAAGGCGGCCATGCCGACCTGGTCCGCCACCGCCGACGCGTCACTGGTGAGGTACTCCCAGGCATTGTACCAGTTGCGCATGAATACGGCATCCCCGTTCTGAAACGCGGTCAAGGCTTTCCAGTCGTCATATTCCGCGACATCCTGGGGCGATGCGCCCGATTGAACAAGGTCGTTCATCTGCTGAAGGGCAGCACGGGTTTGAGGGCTGTCAAAGATCATATTCCCAGCCTCATCCAACACGTCACCGCCGTGGTCCCAGATGAACTCTAGTGCACTGCAGGTTAGGCTCTCGCTGGCCGCTCCGTGCCAGACAAAGCCATGCGGCAGTCCCTCCTTGGTCTTGACATCGAGGGCGATGCGCTGCAGATCGCTCCAGGTAGTGGGTGGCTTGTAGCCGTACTTGTCCAACAGGTCGCGGCGGAAGTAGAGCAGCCCGCCGTCAGCCGTCCAGGGGAGGGCCAACAAGTGCCCATCAAAGGTGTTGGCCTGGATAGTAGCTGGCAGGAAAACCTCTGTCTCGATGCCCTGTGTCTTGAGATGATCGTCGAGCGGAACCAGACCGCCGCCAGCGGCGAGTTCCGCTGACCACGTGGCGTCGAGAAGGAACACATCTATGCTGGCGTCCCCCTTGCCGAGTTGGGTGGCGACCCACTCGCGGCGATCGTTTGGGTCTTTCGGTGCTCTGACGACCTCTATCCTGATATCGGGATTGGCGGACTCAAAGTCAGCAATCTGCTCATCCAGGACCGCCAGGGTCGGTTGCGCAAACCTGCCGGCCAGGGCGACGGTCATGGGCAAGTCGACCGGGACCGTCACGGTGGCTGCTGGACCGCTTGGCGATGGACTTGCTTCAGGTGCTGCCGGTCCGCAAGCAGCCAATGTGCCGCACAGGAGGGCAACAAGAAGGGCCGAGATCCTCAGGAGAACTCTCGAATTAGGCAGATTCAAGTCTGGTATGTAACCTTCGAACTCTGAACCTCAAACTCATAGCAACCGGTCAATCATCATCCCGGCGAAAACGACGGCGAGATACAGGCTGGACAGTTTGAACATCAGCCAGGCGTTGTGCTCCGTGGGCTGCTGGTACAAGTAGGCGTGCCCGGCAAGCGAGACCAGACCACCGATGATGGCGATGGTGAAGTAGATGGTACCAAAGCCGCCCACCACGCCCAACAGGAGGGACTCGGCGACCATCAGGACCACACTCATCACGATCAGGTTCACGGCCAGTCTCAGGTTCGTAACCACGGGCAGCATCGGCACGTTTGCCCTGGTGTAATCTTCCCGGTAGCGGATGGCGAGGTTCCATATGTGGTTGGGCGTCCAGGTGATGACCATCAGGCTGATGAGCACGGGCGTCCAGGTGACGTTGCCCTGGACGACGGCCCAACCAAAGAGCACCGGCATCCCTCCGCTGATGGAGCCCAGCAGAATGTTGGTACAGGAACGCCGTTTGGCCAGAAGACTGTAGACCACCACATTGTCGAACAGCCCCACGAACATCCAGAGGCCGGCCAGAGGGTTGAACAGGAGGGCAAGGGCCAACGACACCCCCGCGAGGAACAGTCCCCAGATGAGGGCTTTTTCGGGGGGATGGATCCGCTTGCCAGGTAGCGGCCGTGCTTTGGTGCGGTCCATGATGGCGTCGATGTCGCGGTCGATGTAACAGGTGAGGGTGTTGGCGGCCGCACAACCAGCGCTGATCGCCACCAAGGCCAGGGCCCAACCACCCAGGGACAGGCCGCCCACGCCTCCAGCCACAACCATGGATCCCACGCAGGTGAATACCAGCAGTGCGACCGTGCTCGGCTTGGTGACCTCTATGTATGTCCAGATCCTGGCTTTCCAGTTCCCGGCCCCCCGGACCAGGGACCAACGGCTCGCGCCGGTGGATTCGTCGATCATCCGCGCCTACCTCCTTGAACGGAGCAAGTATAGCGTAAAAGCTCAGCCCGGTCAACTGGCAGAAGGCCTTCGTTCTTTGACAATGCATTTTGCGCTGTGGTAGAATGAGAGGTATGAACAATTCAAAGATCGCTGTCTTGTTGGTGGACGATCATGCCATCGTGCGCGACGGTCTTCGGGCCCTGTTGGCCGAGGATGGCGACATTGAGGTCGTGGGTCAAGCGGCCGATGGCCTGGAAGCCATCCACCGGGCTCGGGAACTCAAGCCCGACGTGGTGGTCATGGATATCGCGATGCCCCATGTCAATGGGGTCGAGGCCACCCGTCGCA
This sequence comes from uncultured Anaerolineae bacterium, assembly GCA_965370895.1. Taxonomy (GTDB): domain Bacteria; phylum Chloroflexota; class Anaerolineae; order JAAYZQ01; family JAAYZQ01; genus CBDUWJ01. Next base: position 6,950 of record CBDUWJ010000005.1, read on the forward strand.
TTCTCAAAGACCGGCCCGAGTGCCGCATCCTGATCCTCAGTCAACATGAGGACCTGGCCCATGTCCTGGATGCGATGTGGGCTGGCGCGTCGGGCTACCTGCTCAAGCGGGATGCAGGTGTTGAACTGGCTGCGGGGATCCGAGCCGTTTGCCAGTGGGGCGCCGTGCTTCATCCCCTGGCGGCGCGGGTGCTGCTGGATGCCTACCTGCAGTGCGAGTGCGTTCAGAGGTTGGACAGCTATGGGCGCCTCACGGACCGGGAGCGCGAGGTTCTGATCCTGGTGGCTGAAGGCCATACCAACCAGCAGATCGCCGAGGTGCTGCACGTAAGCCCCAAGACCGTGGATGGTCATCGCACCAACCTCATGTCCAAGCTGAACCTGCACAACCGTACAGAAGTGGTGAAATACGCTCTCCGCCGGCAGTTGATCGAATTGTAGTCTGTCAGCGTACCATGGGTGGTTGGCGAATCGGGTTGTTACGGATTTCACAAACATATGGTGGAATCGGTGCCGCAAACAGGGTTGTTACCCTATTCACAAACCATCAACGATGTGCTATAATTGGGTCGCCTGGGCGAGCCGTGTTCCCAGGCTGGATTCTGGTCTCCGAGCTTGCCGTCCCACCGAGAGGGCGTCTCACTGTGTAGACCACAGTGGAGTGCTCTAGGGCGTCAGGCCGATAGGGTGCAGTTGGTAACGACTGTGCCTCCCGGATTGGAAAGGGGACCGACGGTTGGCATCTGATGCCGGCTGTCTGTCTTTCTTCTTTTCGTGAAGGGAATCAGACCGCGAGTGAGGAAAGGAGGTGGCTAGCAGAAGCTAATTCTTGCATTGGGGCTCTCCAAAACACGAGGAGGTGATGAGAACGCTATGGATCTATCACGAAGGGATTTTCTAAGGCTGTCTGGAGCAAGTGCGGGCGGGCTCTTCTTGCCGGTCGGTTTTGCTGCGACGGCGATGGCTGAAGGGGTGGTTTTCCCCCTGCACAAGCCGGTGGGTGAGGTGCCGACGATCTGTCCATACTGCGCTGTAGGCTGTGGGATGGTGGTGGGCAGCAATGCCGGCAAGGTGGTCAACATCGAGGGGGATCCGGACCATCCCATCAGCCGAGGCTCTCTATGCAGCAAGGGGGGGACGCTCTCGCAGTTGGCGAACAGTGACCAGCGCGTGGTCAAACCCCAGTACCGCGCTCCCAATTCGGACAAATGGGAGGATGTGGAGTGGGACTGGGCCCTGGACCAGATTGCCCGCAAGATCAAAGACACCCGCGACGGGTGGTTTATCGAAAAAGACGCTCAGGGACGCCTGGTGAACCGCCTGGAGGCCATCGCCCATGTGGGCAGCGCTGCGATTGACAATGAGGAATGCTCTATCCTCGTCAAGATGATGCGCGCTCTGGGATTGGTCTACATCGAACACCAGGCCCGCATATGACACTCCGCAACCGTCGCCAGTTTGGCGGAAAGTTTCGGACGCGGAGCGATGACCAACCACTGGAATGACATCGCCAACGCCGATGTTATCCTCATTATGGGCTCCAACGCGGCCGAGAACCACCCCATCGGCTTCAAGTACGTTATCAAGGCCATGGAAAAGGGAGCCACTCTCGTCAACGTGGACCCCCGCTTCACCCGAACTTCATCGAAGGCCGACATATATGCCCAAGTCCGACCCGGTTCGGACATCGCCTTCCTGGGCGGCATGGTCAAGTACATCCTTGACAACAATCTTTGGCACGACGACTATGTCAAGAGTCACACCAACGCCACCTTCCTGATCGACCCCGATTTCCAGGGGCCGGCCGATCTTGATGGCGTCTTCTCCGGGCTGGACGAGGCGGCGCGGGCGTACGACAAGACCACGTGGGCTTACCAGACCGCCGCCGACGGCATCCCTCTGAAAGACCTGACGATGCAGGACCCCAATAGCGTTTTCCAACTGCTGAAGAAGCAGTTCGCCCGCTACACCCCGGAGATGGTCTCCAGTACGACGGGCACCGATGTGGAGACGCTGATGAAGGTCTACGAAATCTATGCCTCCACAGGTGCGCCGGAGCGAGTCGGTACGATGATGTACGCCATGGGCTGGACCCAGCACACCTACGGCACTCAGGTGATCCGCACTGGGGCGCTCACCCAGCTTTTGCTGGGCAACATCGGGCGGGCCGGCGGTGGCGTGAACGCGCTTCGCGGCGAGAGCAACGTACAGGGTTCCACTGACCACTGTCTGCTGTTCCACATCCTGCCTGGCTATCTCAAGCCGCCCATCGCTTCGGACGTGACGTTGGAGGACCACCTGAAGCGGGCGACTCCCACGACCAATGACCCCAAGAGCGCCAATTGGTGGCAGAACTACCCCAAGTACTATGTAAGTCTGCTAAAGTCATGGTACATGGATAATGCCACCGAGGAGAACGAGTTCGGCTACCAGTGGATGCCCAAGCTGGATGGCAACTACTCCTGGCTGGCTCTGTTCGAGGCGATGGGTCGGGGCGAGATCAAGGGCTTTCTCGCCTGGGGTCAGAATCCGGTAGTCGGCGGGGCTAATGCCAACATGGTGCGCGAGGCGCTGACCAAACTGGATTGGCTGGTAGCCGTGAACCTGTGGGACCTGGAGACGCCTAACTTCTGGAACGCGCCTGGCGCTAACGCGGCTGACATCGGCACCGAGGTCTTTCTGTTGCCATGCGCTGCCTCCTTTGAGAAGGAGGGCAGCATCACCAACAGCGGGCGCTGGGCGCAATGGCGCTGGAAAGCGGTCGATCCGCTGGGCGAATCGATGCCCGATGCCTGGATCACCAACCAGCTCATGCGGCGCTTGATCGCTCTCTACGAAGCAGAGGGCGGCCCCAACGCCGAGGCCATCACCAAGATGTACTGGGACTATGGCGACGGCGAGGTGGACACTCACTTTGTGGCCAAGGAGATCAATGGCTGGTTCACAGACGACGTGTACGACGACGACGGCAACCTCGTCGGTCGCAAGGGTGACCTGGTGCCCAGCTTTGGCGCGCTCCGGGCTGACGGCACAACTTGCTCGGCAAACTGGCTGTACAGCGGCTCTTACACCGAGGCCGGCAACCAGATGGCCCGCCGCGACGACAGGGACTACCACCCGGCCGGTATTGGCCTGTACAGCAAGTGGTCCTGGTGTTGGCCGGTGAACCGGCGCATCATCTACAACCGCGCCTCTTGCGACAGCAGCGGTCAACCCTACGACCCCGACCGCTTTGTCGTGCGCTGGACCGGGCCCGAGACTAAATGGGACACTGTGAATGGCGCAGATGTGCCCGACGGCGGTTGGCCGCCCGAGGACAAATACGCTTTCATCATGAAGTCCGATGGTCACGGCCACATCTTTGGCCCTGGCCTGGCAGATGGTCCCTTCCCCGAGCACTATGAGCCCTGGGAGAGTGTCGTTGACAACCCCTTCTCCAGCCAGCAGCACAATCCGGTCTTCTGGCTGCCCGCGGAGGATTCGCCCATGTTCACAGCGGGCGAGCGGTCCGAGTTTCCTCTCATCGGCACCACCTATCGCGTCTCGGAGCACTGGCAGAGCGGGGCAATGACCCGCAACCTGCCCTGGCTTGTGGAAATGCAGCCCGAGATGTTTGTGGAGATGAGCGAGGAACTGGCCGGGGAGCTGGGGATCGAGAACGCCGAGAGGGTCAAGGTCCGATCCCAGCGAGGTGAGGTGGATGCGGTGGCGCTGGTAACCAAGCGCTTCAAACCTTATCATGTGATGGGTGAGACGGTCCACGTGGTGGGCCTGCCCTGGCATTGGGGTTACAAGGGCCTGTCCACGGGCAGCAGCGCCAATGTACTGACGCCTTACGTGGGTGATGCCAATACGGCCATCCCCGAGACCAAGGCGTTCCTCTGCAGAGTTGATAAGGTATAGAAAGGCGGTGACACAAATGGCAGTGGCAATGCTCCTCGATCTATCCAAGTGCACTGCTTGTCGTGGCTGTCAGGCCGCCTGCAAGCAGTGGAATGACCTACCGGCTGTCAAGACGGAGAATTGGGGTTCTTATCAGAACCCGAAAGATCTGTCGTACGACACCTACACCCTGATCCACTTTGATGAACACGAGCGCGATGATGGCTCGCTGGCTTGGCTCTTTTGGAACCAGCGCTGCCTGCATTGCACTGATGCAGCCTGCGTGGACGTCTGCCCCACGGCGGCGCTGGCGTACAACGAAATGGGCTTTGTTTCATTCGAGCCTGACAAGTGCAACGGTTGCGGCTACTGCACCCAGTTCTGCCCCTTCGGCATCCCGCGTCTGGGGGGCGTGAACGTCATCAACGGTGAGGCCGAGTCATCCAAGTGCACCTTCTGCCAGGACCGGACCACCAATGGGCTGACGCCGGCCTGCGCCGAAGCTTGCCCCACCGGCGCCATCCTCTTTGGCGACCGCAGCGCCTTGATCGCCCAGGGGAAGGAGCGGGTAGAGGCGCTCAAGGCCAAGGGGCGGGCCGACGCCCGGCTGTACGGCGAGACGGAACTGGGTGGTCTACACCAGATGTACGTTCTGGAGGAGAAGGCCTCGATCTACGGCCTGCCGGAGGATCCCAAGTATCCGGCGGGCGCTACCCTCAGGAACATCATCAAACCGCTGGGTAACGTCGCCATTGGCGCGGCGCTGGTTGGCTCTGTTGCAGCCTTTTTCATCACCCGGCGCAACATCAATATGGAGGAAGTAGAATGAGCGTTAGACTCAGAGGCACGGATTCGGTGATCAATATCCGCTGGATCCCCAAGTACACGGGCCTGGAGCGCACGTTGCACTGGGTCCACACAGCCTGCTTCCTCCCCCTGGCGATCACGGGCTATATCCTCTTGGCCTCCTGGCTCCAGCCACTGGCCCAGGGGGAGGCGGGTCAGTTCATCCGTGTGCTGCACCGGCTGACGGCGGTGATCTTTGGGCTAGTGCCCATCATCTACACCATCCTCCAGCCGCGACGGATGTGGATGAACCTGAGAGAGTTCTTTGCCTGGGGCAAGGACGATTTCGACTGGCTGAAAGCGGCTGTCCCGTACTACGCGGCGGGCAAGCACGAGGAAATGCCGCCTCAACCTCGCTTCAACTCTGGCGAGCGTCTCAACGCCGTGGTCATGGTGACGGGAACTCTCGTCTTTGGCATCACAGGGTTGTCTATGTGGTTTCTTAAGGGGATGATGCCAGAGGGCCTCTACCGGTTCATGCTGATCGTCCACGACCTGACCTTCATCCTCACCTTCGTCATGTTCATCGTCCACTTCTATCTGGCTGTGGTCCACCCCTTGATGTGGCAAAGTCTGATTTCCATGCGCTTTGGCTACGTGTCAGAGTCGTATGCCCGTGAGCATCACGCCAAGTGGTACTATGGCGAGAAGCGGGCGAAGGAGCTGTGGGAACAGAAACAGGCTGAGGCTGGACACTAGGACACCTCTGGCACAGGGGCTGATGGGGCTGATGGGACATCTATGAGGCCCTTCAGCCCCTTCTTCCTGTTTGACGTTCGATGGGCGAGTTTCGACGATAGACTTTCCTAGATCTTGAACTCTCGTCCTCGAACCTACAACCGTTATGGAGACAAAGCGGCATGGCTATCGATGACAAGGACCAGCGCGTGCTGAACGCGCTGACGGCAGCTCGGGATCGGCACGAGGAACTGGCTGATCTGTTGGACTTTTACCACGATCTCTATGAGATGCAGTTCCGGGCCAAGGCAGAACTGTCCGAGCCCGAGGTGCGGGATGATCTGGCAATGGACTGGCGATTGGAGGGTGGCATCCCCCAGTTGACCTTTGACCAGCTAGGACTTGAACCGGAACCCTTTGTGCAACTCGTGGCCCAAGTCACCGATGTGCTCTTGCGCCACAACCCTGGCTGGCGCGTCGAGCGGGAGGATCGGAGGCCGGAGGAGTTGACAGCACTGGCCCAGGAGGTATTCGAGACCTGGGACACGCTGACCGCGCCTAGACCGGCCAACGACGGGGACAAAGACGATGAACCGTTGCCGGACCACGTTACCGTCCTGGCTGTGGGGTTTGCGCTGGCTCCCTATCTGCAGCGAGCATCGGAGGTGATCATTCCTCGCCTGGATCTCATTGTCTGGACACAGGGCTATTGTCCGATCTGCGGCGGGCGGCCCAACTTTGCCTTGCTCGAGGAGCAGAGCGGTGCTCGCAAGTTGATGTGCTCCCGCTGTGCAAGCTTGTGGCCGTATTCTCGCATCGGTTGTCCATTCTGTGCCACTGAAGAGCGGCCGATCTACTACCCCAGCGAGGATGGCTTGCACCGCCTCTACGTCTGCCAGGCGTGCAAGCGGTATCTGAAGGCGGTGGACCTTCGAGAGGCACGGCGTGCGGTCCACCCCATGGTCGAACGCCTGCTTACAGTGGGCATGGATCTGTCAGCCCGTCAGGAGGGACTGGAAGGTTGAGAGCGCCAAGCCAGGATCTGGTGCGACAGGCTGGGCGAGCGGATTGACAGCACCTGGCTTCTATGTTATAATCCACGGCGTGTGAAAACGCGAACAATTGAGAAGGAGGAAGTGGTTATGGCTAAGGTCCTCGTGGTCGATGATGACCCTGATTTCGTCAAGGTTACTTCCAAGGTACTGGAAAAGGCGGGACACGAAGTGGTGTCTGCTGCCAACGGGGCCAAGGCTCTGAAGGCGATGCGCGGGGATACCCCCGATGTCGTGTTGTTGGACATCATGATGTCCTATATCCTCGACGGGCTGGATGTCAGTCGTGAGATGGCAGAAGATCCGGCCCTGAAAGAAGTTCCTGTCATCATGGTCACTTCCTTGACCGGGGTGAAGGGGAGTGGCATGTTCCCTACCGACGAATACGCTCCGGTTGACGAGTGGCTATCGAAGCCGGTCGATCCGGATACACTGCTGGCGCGCGTGGATGAGGCCTTGGGCTAGCGGGGGAAGCGCTTCCGGGCAGGAGGTGTGGAGGAGGTTGGGATGGAAAAGATCCGGATCGGCGGGATAATGCAGAATGCTCATCTCTCGCTGCTCAATGTGACGGCCGTGCCCGATAGGCCGGGAATCGCCGCGGCCATACTGAACAGTCTGGGAAGCCACAGCATCAATGTGCAGTTTATTGTGCAGTGTATCGATCAGAACCAGCAAGATCAGGTGGCTGTGTGCGTGGATCGAGACGACCTGCCGCTGGCGTCGGAACTGGTTAACAATATCGCACCCGAATTGGAGGCTGGCCAGGTGGTCACCCAGCCGGAGGCGGCGATTGTCTCCATCTTTGGCCCCGACTTCCGCGAGAGGCCTGGCATTGCGGGCACCATGTTCCAGGCCCTGGCCGAACGGCAGGTGAATATCATGGCGGTCAGCACTTCCATCTCGACGGTTTCGTGTGTCATAGAGTCTGACAAGCTTGAAACGGCGCTTATCGCGTTGCGGGATACTTTCGATCTGCCCTAATTGCGTTATGCCGTAATCAATTTGTTGGTCGGTCAACTTCTTCTGGGACACGACCGGCACGACAGAGCGCGACACCGTCGGATGCTTCCGACGGTGTCGCGCTCTCGTTGCTCAAGGTCAACTGTCGTCAGCTCGGGCCAGAGGGCGTGGAATCGTTGTCCTGGGAGCGTTCGAAAACGGCTCGAGTGTGAGTCCTGCGCTGGCCCCCACGCGGGGCAAGTCCTTCGGAAAGCTCTCTCTCGGGTACGTCCTTTGAGGACACGCTCTGCGAAGGCAGGGCGTGTTCGGTTTCCGAGGGGACCGTGGTCTCCGGACCCATCTCACCGGGAGCTTGAATGGGCGGTTCCAGAGGCAGTATGAATAGAAAGCGACTCCCCTGCCCGAGTTTTGAGGTGACTGTGATTCGCCCCCCGTAGGACTCCACGACCTGCTTCACAATCGATAGGCCCAGACCTGTGCCAATCTCACCACTGGCCTTGGCTTGATCGGTGCGAAAAAAGTCCTGGAAGAGATTAGGCATGTCCTTCTCTGCGATGCCGATCCCCGAATCCTCGACTACGCCGATGAGGCAATCTTTGTCTTGTTCTAGCCGGATCGCAATGCGCCCGCCCTCCGGCGTGTACTTGATCGCGTTGCTGATTAGATTGGTCCACACATGTTTCAGGTTGTCTCGATTTGCAGTTGCGATGGGGTGATCCAGGATTTCAACCTGGAAGCTCTGTTTCTTCTCGCGAGCCTGTTCCCTCAGCAACTCACACACTTCCTTCAGGATGTTGGCAACGTCCTGGGGGCTGGCCTCCGCGGCCAATTGGTCCTTGGCTTGCTTCAGGCGGGCCAGCTCCAACAGATCGGCGACGAGATCAAGCGTTTCCTGCAGGCGTTCCTGAACCCGATTCAGGGTGGATTTCATCTCCTTCTGTGACACGTATCCGGCCTGAATCAGGTTCATGTAACTCTGGACAGCCGCCACCGGAGCCCGGAGTTCGTGGGCAACCTTCAGCATGAGCTGGCTCTTGACCTCGTCCAGTTTCTCCAGTTCCTCTTTGGCCCGTGCCAGATCCTCTGCTTGGGCTTCGATGGCTTTTAGCCGCCCTCGCTCGAGGCCCTGGTTCACAGCGACGGTCAGTTCGTCCGATGTGAATGGCTTGGACAGGAAATCATACGCCCCTCGCCTGACAGCTTCAACGGCCATCTCGACACTGCCAAAGCCGGTGATGATGATGCAGATGGCATTGGGATCGCGTTCCAGAATGGAGTTGATCAGGTCTAGACCGCTGCCGTCTGGCAGCATCACGTCGATCAGGTGTACGTCATAGTCCGCGCTGCGAAGCAGATCTCGAGCTGTGCGCAGATCAGGGGCGGCATCCACGACGTGTCCCAAGGGAGCCAATGCCCGGCGGCAGCCCTCTCGCATGCCGGCTTCATCATCGATGACCAGAATCCTTGCTGGGGGTTCCCCTGAGTCTTGGTAGTTGCTTTCCACGAACATTGCTCCTTTGATTGCCGTTTGGGCCTATTCGATTACAAAACTGCCCGCGGGCGCTTTCATCTGGCCTGGTAGCTTTTCCCGTAGCGTGAGGGTGAACGTCGTGCCTTTGCCGACCTCACTCTGCACACCGATCTGCCCGCGATGCATCTTCACTATGCCATAGATGATCGCCAGTCCCAAGCCAGTGCCCTTGCCAATAGGCTTGGTGGTGAAGAAGGGAGTAAACAGCCTCTTCATATCTTCTTCGGGAATGCCGACTCCAGTGTCCTGCACTTCCACCGTGATGAACCCACGCCCTGGCCCTTTCCGTGTGCGGAGGGTTAGCTGGCCGCCGTCTGGCATCGCCTCGGCGGCGTTGTTCACAAGATTGGCGAAAACCTGGTAAAGCTGCAGTGGATCGGCCTGAATGGTGCCCAGATCCGGATCCAGGTCTGTTAGGACGTTGACGCCCTGGAAGAGATCTTGCTTGCGGCCCTGTTCGGCCAGTTCTTGCAGCATCGTGTTGAGGTCGGTCTCCTGGGCCAACACCTCGTTCTGCCGCGAGAAGTTGAGCAGGTCGTTGACGATGGTCTTGCACCGTGTGGCTTCGCGGATGATCATCTCCAGGTCTTCTCGTTGCCGCTGGTTGTCTTCCGGCGTCTCTTTGGCCAGGATGTCAGCGTAGAGCAGCACCGAGCCCAGGGGATTGTTGATTTCGTGGGCGACGCCTGCTGCCAACTGCCCGACCGAAGCCAGTTTCTCCTTCTGTATCAGTTGTTCCTGTGTTGCTTCCAAAGTCCCGATCATGGTGTTGAAGGACTCGGCCAGAGTGCGGATCTCTTGATAACCTTCTACCGGCGCGCGCACCGACCAGTCGCCCTCGGCCACCTGGTGCGTTGTCTTGGCCAGACTGGTGAGGGGCCGGGAGATCGACCACGCCAGAGGGATGGCGATGAGGATGGCCAGGAAGATGCTGGCCCCCGCAACGAGGAACACCTGCCGGCCGAACGAATCCATCAAGCGTTGAAAGGCGGCTTGTTGGGCACCCACGTACAGGATGCCGACCACCTCCCCTTTGTGGTCGCGGAGCGGCCGGTAGCGGGTAATGTACCATTGGTTGACTACATAGGCCGGCCCGGTGAACTCTTCTCCGTTCACGAGCACCTGGTCAAGGACCTCCTGCGACACCCGGGTGCCGATAGCCCGCTTGCCTGCTTCATCAAGTACGTTGGTGGACACACGAAGGTCGCCGAAGAAGATAGTCGCCGTATCCACACCAGCGACTTCCTTGACGCGATCTACCAGGGTAAAATCCCTGTTGAACAGCGAGGCGGCCAATGAGGCGCCAATGACCTCGCCATCGCTGCTCTGGATTGGGTAGATGGTGACCAGAGCCAGACCAGCCGTGCCCTCACGCGCGTCAAAGGGCTCAGACGCCGCCCGGGGCGTGTCTATGAGCGTGATGTGGGCCTGTTGGTCCAGCCCCACCTGTGCCAGGAATTCGGCCGGGATGATTTCGGTGCCTGCCTGCTCTTTCCCGGAGGACAGCGCTGCTTCCATGATTGGCAGGCTTCCCCAATTGCTTCCGCGATGGACCGGTGACAGTTCGTGATCTGGGTGCAGAACCCGGCTCGACAAGATGTTGCCTTCGGCATCGAGTATTGCCAGGATAAGCGTGCCGCCCATGGCTGGCACGCTGATTTTGTGGGCCACCTGCTGGTCAATGGCCTGGAGGGCCTTGGCTTGGCCCTGAGAGGCGGCCGGCAGACTTTGGACCACGCGCGGGTCCCGCACCATCCGCTCGCTGATGGCGGCGATGTCGTCCAACGTGGTGTGATAGAAGGCTTCGGCCAAGTCCATGTCCCGACCGACGCGCGCATCCTGGGCATCTTTCAGGTAGTCGTTGATGACGCGGTAGGTAATCAGCGTACCAAGGAGGATGGCGCTGGCTGCCGTTAGGGCAAAACCGATGACCAGAATGACTTGCAGGCGCTGGCCGGCGAGTGGTGCTAGCAGTTTTCTCATTGTCCCGCTACCTCCTTTGGTCAGCAGGTGAAACCTGACAAGTCTTGGGACCACTTGGTGCCTAGTCTAGGCTGATTATACCACAGAAGTGGAAATCAGGGGAAGAGCAGGGAGGCACTGTGTGGCGCGTCGTCAGTTGCTTCCCACCACGAAGGATGATCCAGCCGACAATCCTGCCCTCTTGTTCAGCCACGAACAGCACTGAGTTGTCCGCGCCGGCGTGGCTCAGGATCCACGATCGTTCCTCGTCAACGCCGATGGTGAATTTCTCAGGCTGGGTGATGAGAAAGCCCAGCGCTTCCTCCATGGCCGCCATCGCTCCGCGACCAGTACCTGGCGTGGCCGCCTCGTAGGCAGCCACTGTATTGGTCCGCAGGTCCAACCAGACGGGCGTGTGCCCCCTGCGCCACACTCGACGGGATCTGCGCTGTAGCTGGCTTGAGGTCCCATGGCCCAAACACGGCCGTGGGGTGACGTTGGTTGTCGGCATGCCCTCGGCGATGACCCGAAATGCCTCGGCTTCCATGGCCTATTCACCGCCGGCCAAACTCTTTCTCCAGTTGCTCCACTGAGAAGTGGAGCACTGTGGGCCGGCCGTGGGGACAGGTACGGGGCGACTCGCACTGTTCCAGACTGCGGACCAGTTGTTGCATCTCTTCTGTGGTCAGGGTCTGCCCGGCCTTGATGGCGGCGCGCTTGCACACGACCGCGACCAGTCGCTCCTCGGCCCGGGCAGCCAGGGGGTCGTCGCCACCGGGTCCCGTTGGTTCCCCCCGCGGACCGGGTCGTGAACCGCTGCGCAACATGTCCAGCATGTCCACCAGGGCGGCGCGCACGTCCGGCACGACCAGGATGGAGGGCACGGCCCGGACCAGGTAGCTTGTCCCGCCGAATACTTCCAACTCAAAGCCTACCTGGTTGAGCATCCCCAGGTGTTCGGCCAGCGTGCCCGCCAGCAGGGGATCCAGGTCCAGCGCAAGTGGCTCCAGAAGCGTCTGTGATGCAACGGCCTGCTGTTCGCGTTCGGCCATCATCTTCTCGTAAAGAACCCGCTCGTGGGCTGCGTGTTGGTCGATGAGGTACATGCCCTGGGGTCCCTCGGCTATGATATAGGTCTGGCCAACCTGGCCAACGACCCGCAGTAGCGGAAGGCGCACAGGGCCCACCGGCTGGGGTTCCTCACCCAGGTCACCCGTGCGGTATAGGTCCATCGACATTTGGGTGGAGACTGGCTGCTCCTGCCCAGCAGAGACCAGAGTGCGACGACGCTCCCACTCAGGTGTGGACCAGGTGCGGGGTCTGTGTGTCATTGTGGGTACAGATGCGTGCGCGACAAGGGTGCGGCGAACGGCGCTTTGCACGGCGCTGAAGACTTGGCGACCGTTGCGAAACTTGATTTCTCGCTTGGTGGGATGCACGTTTACGTCGACCTCGGCCGGGTCCATCTCCAGCAAAATCACCGCCACCGGATGCCGGCCCACCGGCAACAGGGTGTGGTAGGCCTGGGCCACAGCGTAGGCCAGCGAGCGATCCTGTATCCAGCGCCGGTTGACGAAGAGCGTGATGTAGCGGCGGTTGGCGCGGTGGAGTGTGGGCCTGCCGGCGTAGCCAGAGACTGAGGGAGGTATGGAGATCGGGGGGCCTGGGGTGGCTGATGGCGCCGGTTGTTCCGACAGGTTCGCCGAGATCCGCTCAGGTCCCTCTACCTCCAACATCTGCTCCGCGACCTCGAGCCGGTATACGGCAATCAACACGTCGTAGAGCTTGTCGTTGCCGGTGGACTGGAAGGTCTGGCGGCCATCGGTGGTCAGACTGATGCGGATTCCAGGATAGGCCAGGGCGTAGTGCGTCACCACGGTGTGGATATGGCCCGCTTCGGTTTGTGGCTGGCGCAGGAACTTGAGTCGGGCCGGCACGTTGTGGAACAGGTGCTCCACGGTGACGACGGTGCCGGCTGGGCAGCCCCGTCCCTCCTCGCGGACAATCTCTCCGCTGTCCACTCGCAGATATTGGCCCACCGTCTGCTCCCGTGGGCGGGTGAGGAGTGTCACCTGGCTCACAGCGGCGACACTGGCCAGCGCTTCTCCTCGAAAGCCCAGGGAGGTGATGCACTCCAGGTCGGACACGTCGGTCAGCTTGCTGGTGGCGTGGCGGGCAAAGGCCATTCGTACCTCACCAGCGGGGATGCCAGAGCCGTTGTCAGCCACGCGGATCAAGCGGCGCCCACCCTGGCGGATCTCGATCCGGATGTCGGTAGCGCCGGCGTCAATGCTGTTTTCGAGAAGTTCTTTTGCGACCGAGGCGGGGCGGTCCACTACCTCGCCAGCCGCGATCTTGCCCGCCACTTCAGGCGGCAGCAGTCGGATGGGCATAGATTCACCTCATCGTTTTGGATCGAGCTCATTGTACCACAGACTGATGCCTTGGGACAAGTTGCCAACCAGTCCTACATAGTGTATAATGCAGCCCGACTGCGTCGTCGCAAAACGGAGAGTTTCGACCGAGCTCGCGAGCCTGCTTTCGGCGCATAGATCCGGTGACAGGCCGGAACCGACGGTACAGTCCGGATGGGAGAACGCGGAGGCGTGGGGTGCGACGGGAACCGTGTCGCAGTACAGAGGGTGGTGTGTCTCGTTTAGGATTGCCCCGAAGGCCCAAGGCCCTTGGGGCATGTTGCTAAGGGGCCGGCAGCGTGGCAAAGAAAGGGTGGCCGGGACTGGGAAACTAGCGGTGGCGGACGCCTGGGAATGCGCTTGAAGGGAGGCGCACAAGGATGCGCGTGGTCCTTCTGTCGGGCACCGTGGCATCGCGACGCGGTGTGTTTCTCTTGGGCGCGGGATTCGCCGCCGAAGCCGTCTACCTGGCAGCGACTGTGCGGTTGCCCTGGTGGCGCTACGGCGGGGCACTGCATAGCTGGAGTCAGCTCCTTGGTGCGGGCTGGGGGACGCTGGGGGTCTGCCTGGTCGGTATCGGGCTCTTGATGGCTGCCTATGGTGTGGGCTGGCGAGCAATTCACGGTGCTGAGGGGCGCAGTCTGGAGCGGTACCGGAAGGTGGTCTGGGGCTTTGCTGTTCTATTCGCTGTGACGCTGTTCTGGCTAATGCCCATCACCTCGGATCTGTTCACCTACCTGAGCCAGGCGCATTTGCTCACCGACCTGGGGATCAATCCTCTTCTCCATGCAGCGCTGGACCTGAATGGGCTCGATCCGGCCGGTGTTCGGGCCCAGGATCGCCTACTGTCGGCCTATCCTACTTACTACGCCACGAGTCCCTCGGTCTATGGGCCGGCGTGGATGCTGGTTTCTGCACCGGCGACGCTCGGGCCACGCGACGTGACAGGGGGGCTGTCCTACTTGAAGGGCCTGGCCGCCGCCGCCTATCTGGGTTGCGCCTGGCTTCTGGAACGGATCCTGCGCCAAGTCCGACCAGCCTCGGCTCTGAAGGCACTGTATCTATTCGCCTGGAATCCACTGGTTCTGCTGATGGCTGTGGGCGACGGGCATAATGACATTGTAATGATGGCTGCTGTGCTGCTCGCCTTCTGGTTTCTACTGCGGGGGTCCTTCGACCATCTCTTCGGCTTCGCTCAGGGACTGGCCCAGGACACGGCTTGGGTGCTGGCCTTTGGAGTACTGACCCTGTCGGTGTGGATCAAGTGGATCAGCGCCATGTTCGTCCCGCTGTTCGTGCTGCAGGCGTGCTATGTCATGATCTGGCAACAGCCGAAGCGGGAGGGCGGACGCAGCCTGTGGATTGGCTTGGGCGGGGGAGGGCTAGCAGTGGTGGCTATCTCGGTGTTGGTGCTTGCTCCTTTTGCACCCATTGAGTGGGGCCCAGGGCTGGCGGAACGTCTGCTACATCCTGTCAATTGGCGTATGGATGGCACCGGTCCCACGGGGATGCAGTGGGTGGGCAACATCCAACCCTATGTGCCCGTAGGGGCCATGAGTGCGGGACTGTTGATATTCGGCGTGGTCTATGGGATCTTGACCTGTCGGCTGGCGCGCACTCTAAGAGCAGCACGATGGCATGGCCTTTCGACAACGAACCTCTGGTCTGCCTCAGGATGTGACCCTTCGATAGACCCGGGACGGGCGCTTCAGCAGGTGATGGATGTCAGCTTTCTGCTGGCGCTGCTGATCTTCCTGCTGGGGGCAGCGCGGAGCCAGCCATGGCATCTGATATGGCCCTTGGCTTTGGCTGGACTATCCGCGCGGTGGTGGGCGTGGCCAGTGGTCATTGGACTTTCAGTTGTCATGCTGGCGAGCCAGGTTTGGGTCGCGTGGGGCGCCCCAGG